>NZ_CDWRCK010000020.1:1941-28192 GCF_977927595.1 Frankia sp. CcWB3 | reverse complement strand
ACTTCATTACGCCCCCTGTGGGTTAAGGTTTGGACTTTTTCGCTGGTTCGCCCTTCCGTACCGGGCGCGTGCGCCAGAAGCCGCCACTCCCGAAATCGGGGCCGGGCTACGCGGATCTGTCGGAAAGCCCGCGCAGCGCCTGGTGCAGATCGGCGACGAGGTCGTCCACCGATTCGATCCCGACCGAGAGCCGAACCAGGTCCGCGGGTACCGCGAGCGGTGAGCCCTCCACCGAGGCATGGGTCATGCTCGCCGGATGTTCGATCAGGGATTCCACCCCACCCAACGACTCGGCGAGAGTGAACAGCCTGGTCCGGCCGCATGCCTCCACGGCCGCGCGGGGGCCGGCCCGAAGGGTGAACGAGACCATTCCCCCGAAGTCACGCATTTGCTTCGCGGCGATGCCGTGACCCGCATGCCCGGTCGAACCCGGGTAGCGGACGGTCCCGACGGCGGGGTGCGTGGTGAGCTCGGCCGCGATACGCCGAGCGTTGTCGCAGTGCCGGTCCATCCGAATGGGGAGCGTCTTGACACCGCGCAGTACCAGCCAGCTGTCGAAGGGGCCGGCGACGGCGCCGGCCGCGTTCTGCAGGAATCGTAGCCGGGCGCCCAGGTCCGGATCGCCGACCACGAGCGCGCCGCCGACGACATCGCTGTGGCCACCGAGATACTTCGTCGTGGAATGCACCACCGCGTCCGCACCCAGGGTCAGTGGCTGCTGCAGGTAGGGCGAGGCGAACGTGTTGTCGACTGTTAGCAGCGCCCCCGCGTCATGCGCCAGCGACGAGAGAGCGACGATGTCGGCGATGGACAGCATGGGATTGGTCGGGGTTTCGCACCACACCAGCCGCGTGGTGCCCGGACGGATCGCGACTCGCATCGCATCGAGGTCGGTGAGATCGACGCTGGTGTGGTCGACGCCCCAGTCGGCGAGCACCCGGGCAATGAGCCGGTAGGTGCCGCCATAGGCGTCCGCCGGGATGATGACGTGGTCTCCGGGCCGGCAGACAGTTCGCAGCAGGGCGTCTGTCGCCGCCATGCCGGAGGAGAAAGCGAGGCCGACCGTCCCGCGTTCCAGTGCGGCGAGGCAGGTCTCCAGCGCGGTACGGGTCGGATTCGCCGAACGACTGTACTCGTAACCGCTCCGAAGCCCACCCACGCCATCCTGGGCGAACGTCGAGGACTGGTGGATCGGCGTCACCACCGCTCCCGTGATGGGATCGGGCTCCTGGCCGGCATGGATCGCGATGGTCTCGAATCCCTCAGTGGGCTGCTCCATAGGCATGGCGCCACGCTAGGGCCTCCTCGATGATCGGTGCCGATCTAGCGGACGGCCAGGAAACTCAGCAGGTCGGCACGGGTAAGGATGCCGACGGGATTACCCTCGTCGTGTACCAGCACCGCGGGTTCGTCCCCGAGCACCGCGACGATCCGGGCCAGTGGCTCGCCGGTACCCACCATCGGAAGCGACGGCGACAGATGATCGACGACCGGATCGTCGATGGCGGACCGGTCGGCGAAGACCGCCGCGAGCAGATGCCGCTCGATGACGGAACCCGCGACCTCCGCCGCCCGCAGGGGCGGTTCGTGCCGCACCACCGGCATCTGCGACACGTTGTACTCGCGCAGGTAGGAGATGGCGGCACCGACTGTCTCGGCCGGGTGGACATGCACCAGATCGGGGGGACCACTGGTCTGTTCGGTCTTGTTCCGCAGGACGTCCGAGACGGTCGGCTCGTTCGACGGTGGCTCCAGAAAGCCGTACTCGTACATCCATTCGTCGTTGAAGATCTTCGACAGGTATCCGCGGCCGGAGTCCGGAAGCAGGACCACG
The DNA here is from genome assembly GCF_977927595.1 of Frankia sp. CcWB3. Lineage (NCBI taxonomy): Bacteria > Bacillati > Actinomycetota > Actinomycetes > Frankiales > Frankiaceae > Frankia > Frankia sp. CcWB3. The sequence continues at coordinate 26,358 of NZ_CDWRCK010000020.1, read as the reverse complement.
ACGGCGTCGTCCGGGCCGAGCTCGCGAGCGACCCGGAGGGCGACGACCACCGCGAGTCCGCCTGACCCGCCCACCAGCAGCCCGCATTTCCTGGCCAGCTCGCGCGTCATCAGGAACGAGTCGCGGTCGCTGACCGCCTCCACCCGGTCGACGACCGTCTTGTCGTAGGTCGTCGGCCAGATGTCCTCCCCGACGCCTTCGACGAGGTAGGGTCGGCCGCTGCCACCGGAGTAGACCGAACCCTCCGGATCCGCGCCCACGATCTGCACGGTTCCGCCGGACGCCTCCTTGAGATAACGGCCGACTCCACTGATCGTCCCGCCGGTCCCGATGCCGGCGACGAAGTGGGTGACGCGACCGTTCGTGGCCTGCCAGATCTCCGGCCCGGTCGTAGCGTGGTGCGCAGCGGGATTGTTCGGGTTGGAATACTGATCCGGGCTCCAACCACCGGGAGTCTCGCGGACGAGCCGGCGGGCCACCGAGTAGTAGGAGCGGGGGTCGTCGGGTGCCACTGCTGTCGGGCAGATGACGACCTCGGCGCCGTAGGCGCGCAGGATGGCCCGTTTCTCTTCGCTGATCTTGTCAGGCATGGTGAACACGCAGCGATAGCCCCGCCGGGCCGCCACCAGGGCCAGACCGACACCGGTGTTTCCGCTGGTAGGTTCGATGATGGTCCCACCAGGCGGAAGCAGCCCGGCCTCCTCGGCGGCGGAGACCATGGTCAGCGCCACCCGGTCTTTCACCGATCCACCGGGATTGAGGTACTCCAGCTTTGCCAGCACCGGCGCCGGCGTCGTCTCGATCGTCGGTGTGATCCGGACCAGCGGTGTGTTTCCGACGAGATCGATCACGTGGTCGAATGCCTGCATATCGGTCATCCGCGCATCATTTCCGCTCTCGAGAGAGGTAACCGGGGCAACACCTCGTGTCCACGGCAGGCGGGAGCCGGTTGAGCTGCCCGAACCGGATCACCTCCTGGATACCGACGACCGTGGCCGGGACGCTGCCTGTGCCCGGCGGCGGCGTACGTCACCTGCGTTCGTGCGGACGCGACATGCCGGCATGGACTGCTGCCACGACAGTAGCGAGCCGGGCCGGAACGTGCCGGGCCGCGTGGCATCCACTCTGTTTGCGATGGCATCCCGGGGGCAGATCGTCGTGGTGTACCTGACGGTGCGTCATCGCGAGTTCCGATGACCGTGCCCGGACGACCGTGCCCGGACGACCTGGACCCGATTGGTACGATAAAGTTCAGTGCTGATCGACGAGTGGCGTCAGGAGTGGCGTCGATGTTCCCGGCAGGCTTGCCATCGGCGTTCACCACGATCCCGGTGTCGGAGATCCCGGTGTCGGAGATCCCGGTGTCGGATCGGGAGAGAGAGCGGGTCAGCTCATGCGCCTCGTGCTCAACGTCATCTGGTTGGTATTCGGTGGTTTCTGGCTCGCCATCGGTTACGCCCTCGCGGCGCTCGTGTGCTTCATTCTCATCGTCACGATCCCCTTCGGGATCGCCGCTCTGCGGATGGCGAACTTCGCACTGTGGCCGTTCGGACGGCGCATTGTCGACCGACCCGGCGCTGGCGGGGCGTCTCTGATCGGAAACGTGCTGTGGATCCTTCTGGCCGGCTGGTGGTTGGCGCTGGGACATCTCACCACCGGCCTGGCACTCTGCCTCACCATCATTGGTATCCCGCTCGGCCTGGCGAACTTCAAACTAATCCCGGTCTCGCTGCTGCCCCTGGGTAAGGAGATCGTGGACGTCGACGCCCCCGCCGTCGGAGCTCGCGCGGCATTCTGAGCCGCTGCGGCAGGTCGAGCGTGCTCGGACCGTGCCGCGCCGTCGCGCGAACAGTAACGCCGGCTGCATGATCACAACGGCATGATCGACTAGGGCGTCCCGCTCCACCGGTAGCGTCGCCAGCATCGCATACGTGCTTATACCGGTCTCATATCAAGCGTCGCTCGCAGATCGGAGCATTCCGCAGGCGGCAGCAGGCCTACAATGGTGTAGTAGATTCGATGGTGTGGAATGTGCGCGCAGGCCAGGGTGAGGCGGAAACCCCTGGGGATCCCGAGGAGGTAGGTGAACTCATCGTGGACATCTGGGATGACCTTGCGCAGCGTAACAACGCTCACCTGCGGGAACTATTCCTGACCGGTGACCTGGTAGCCGGTGACCTGGTAGCGGAAGGCCCACAAAACGCGATCTTGGGTTCGTGGTGGCGCAGCCAGGTACTGAACGTGAGCCCGGACCGGTGCTCCCCCGTCTATGATCCGGATCTTGACCTGGATACGCGCCTGGTCCGCGCGGCCGACCCGGTGCTCGACCGACTGGCATCCACGATCGCCGGGACCTGGGTGTGCGTGTGTCTCACCGACGACCGGGCAAGAATACTGGCGCACCGGGTCGGTGAGGCATCCTTCGGCCTACACCCTGGGTTCTGCGTCGCCGAGCACCTGGTCGGCACCAGCGCCGTAGCCCTCGCACTCGTGGAAAGGCGCCCCGCCCGGGTCTCGGGCGCCGAGCACTTCGCTGACCTCTACCAGCCGGACGCGTGCATATCCGTTCCCGTCCGCGACCCCCTCAGCGGGCGCATCGAGGGCGTGTTCAGCCTCATCTGCAGGCTCGCCGAGGCGAATCCGTCGGCGGAAGCCATGGTGGGGGAGGCTGGCCGCGCCATCGAACATCGGCTGCTGGAACAGGCGAGCGAGCGGGAACGGGCCTTGCTCCTGGCGTACCGGCAGGCCAAACACCGGATGCGGATACCGGCTGGCGGCGCACAGTTTCCGCTCGATCTCAAGGCCGGGTCCGGCATCGAGATCGAGCGTGATATTCGGCTGGTTTTGCAGGAGAAGGCCGCTGAACTGATCGCAGCGGGCCGCCCGACCGTCAGCGAGGTATCCCTGCCGCACGGTCAGACCGCCACGCTGGTGTGCAGGAAGGTACAGACGCATTCCGCGGTGGCCGGACTGGCCGTCGAGGTCGCCTTTCCCTTCGGGCCGCCCCGTCGCCTTATGACCAGCGCCGCGGCCGTGGCAGGGCACCTCAACAGCCAGCCGCAGGGGGCCGACGTCGGTGCCCCGTCGGCGCCGGGGCTTTTCCTGCCGTATGGCGCGCCCAGGCCGATGCCGCGCCCGCCGGCCAGTGCACTCGACGCCACCCGCCCGGCCAGTACCCCCCCGGCCAGCCGGCAGCCCGCCATCGGCGCGTCGCTGCTGGCCATCGGGGAACAGGGAATCGGCCGTCTCGCGGTGGCGGCACGGCGACGCCTCACCCTGCTGTACGAGGCCAGTATGCACATCGGGACCACCCTCGACGTGACCCGGACCGCCGAGGAACTGGCCCAGGCAGCCGTGCCCGAACTCGCCGACGTCGTCACGGTGGACCTGGCGGAGTCTGTCCTGCGGGGCGAGGACTCGCTGCATCCGACCGCACTGCTGCGTCCGAACGCACTGCTGCGCCGCGCCGCCCTGCACGGCATCCAGGAAGGCCTCGCCCTCTACCCGGTCGGTCACCAGATCAGCTTCCTGCCCTCCACGCCGCAGGCCCGGTGCCTGGCCAGCGGGCGGGCGGTGCTTGATGCCGACCTGCACGCCGCTCCCGGCTGGCAGGCCCAGGACCCCGAACGCGTCGAGCGACTCCTCGCGCAGGGGATCCACTCGCTCATCACCGTTCCCCTGTCCACCCGCGACGTAATGTTCGGGGTGGCCAGTTTCTACCGCTCCCGGCAACCAGAGCCCTACGAGGACGACGACTTGGCCCTGGCCGAGGAGTTGGCCGCCCGCGCGGCGCTGTGCCTGGACAACGCCCACCGCTACACCCGCGAACGACAGCTGCACCACCAGGCCCTGCACGATCCGCTGACCGACCTGGCGAACCGCACGCTGTTGACGGCCCGACTGCAACGCGGACTTGCCCGGCGCCTCCACGACAATACGCAGGACAATACGCAGCTTGCACTACTGTTCTGCGACCTCGACGACTTCAAGAGCGTCAACGACAGATTCGGGCACGCGGCCGGCGACGACCTGCTTCGCGTAACCGCGGATCGGCTGACGAGTTGCGCCCGTACCACCGACACGGTTGCCCGCATCAGCGGCGACGAGTTCGCGGTCCTACTGGAAGGTGGCTGCGTCGACCCCGAGTCCATCGGGCGGCGGATCCTGGAAACACTCCGCGTACCCTTGGTACTCGCCGGAACGGTTCATACAATCCAGGCCAGCATTGGGCTGGTCGTTGTCGACCCCGGCACTCAGGCCACTGCGGAAAGCGTGCTGAAACAGGCGGACTCCGCCATGTATGCCGCAAAACGGCGGGGTAAGGGCACCCTGGTGGTGTACCGGCCGGAGCTGTGCCCCGCCAGCGCCGAGGATGCCCTGCGCACCAGCCTCACCCACGCCGTACGCGGCGAGGATGGCGGCGCTACCCTCGACGTCAGCTATCAGCCGATCATCGAGCTCCACACCGGTCGGACCGTCGGTGTCGAGGCGGCGCTTCGGTGGGACGACCCGTCCTCCCGACCCGCTCCCCACCACCGTCTCATCCCCACCGCCCAGCAGACCGGGCTGGCCCCCGCACTGGAGCACATCCTGCTCGACCGGGCCTGCCGTGACCTCGGCCGCTACCGAAGCACGGGCCATCCGGAGGTGGCCCTCCACATCCCCGTCTCGATCATCGATGCCGCTGACGCCTGGTTCACGACCGAGGTGGTCAGTGCCCTGACCGTCCACCACCTGCCACCCGATGCTCTCGTGCTCCGCGTCGTCGGCGCGACGCACCACACCGATCAGGCCGCCCTGCGGGCGCTGCGCGGACTGGCCGCACGAGGCATCAGGCTCGCGATCATCTGTCCCAGCGCCGAGGACCTCTCGTTCGATCCCCTTCTGCCACTCCCCGTCCAGATCATCGTGCTCGACGCCACCGCCACCCGGCAGCTGACCGAATCGCTGACCGACGGCCGCACCCCCGGGGAAGAAGAAAACGACGGCACGTTGCGCACGGCGTTCCTCGCCACCATCCGCGGGCTGGGCATCTCACTGCTGGGCACCGGCATCACCGACGCGAAGCAGGCCGCCACCCTCGCGCACAGCGGCTGCGACCTCGGCCAGGGCAACCTCTTCGGCGGACCCGCACCGCTCGCCGACATCCCCGGCAGGTATCCGGCATGAGGTAGCTGCCATGTCTCCAGTGCGTGGCACTGGCCCCCAACTCTCCAGTGCGTGGCACTGAAAATGCCTTGACCTGATGTTGGGTTGACGTCGTAGGGTCGCAACACGTTTGCAATGTGGTTACCCACCGTTGTCGCGATCTACCGGTTCGACCACCAGCCGCCACCGAGAGGACCGTATGCTGATCCGACTTCTGCGGGCTCACCTCGGCCCCTACGGCCGGCCGATCTCGATACTGGTCCTTCTGCAGCTGGTGGCGACGATCGCCATGCTCTACCTCCCCACCCTCAACGCTGACATCATTGATCGTGGAGTGGTCATCGGCGACACCGGCTACATCATGCGTATCGGTGGACTCATGCTCGGTGTCAGCGTCGTGCAGATCGTCTGCGCCGGCGCCGCCGTCTTCTTCGGAGCCCGGACGGCGATGGCGCTCGGTCGGGATATCCGGGCGTCGGTGTTCGACCGGGTCCAGTCGTTCTCAGCGCGGGAGGTCGGCCGCTTCGGTGCGTCCTCACTGATCACCCGGGCCATGAACGACGTGCAGCAGGTGCAGATGCTGATGTTGATGAGCTTCACGCTCATGGTCTCCGCGCCGATCATGTGCCTGGGCGGCATCATCCTGGCGGTCAATCAGGACGCCGGGCTCTCGCTCCTGCTCGTCGCGATCACTCCGGTCCTCGCGGTGATCATCAGCTTGATCGTGCGACGGATGCGGCCGCTGGGCCGGGCGATGCAGGAGCGCCTGGACACCGTCAATCGGATCCTGCGGGAGCAGATCACCGGACTCCGGGTGATCCGCGCTTTTGTCCAGGACGATTATGAGCGGCGCCGGTTCGCGGTGGCTGACGCCGAACTGACCGACGTCTCGTTGCGGTTCGGTCGACTCATGGCGTTGATGTTCCCGCTCGTGCTCACCGTGGTCAACTTCTCGAGCGTGGCCGTGCTGTGGTTCGGTGCTCACCGTATCGACGCCGGCCAGATGCAGATCGGCGCGCTGACGGCCTTCCTCAGCTACCTGATGCAGATCCTGATGTCGGTGATGATGGCCACCTTCATGTTTATGATGATTCCCCGCGCCGAGGTGTGCGCGGAGCGCATCCAGGAGGTGCTCGAGACCGACTCCACGGTCCTGCCACCGCAGAACCCGGTGCGGGAGTTGCGCCGCCACGGTGACCTGGAACTGCGGGGCGTTGGGTTCCACTACCCGGGAGCGGAGGCGCCGGTCCTGCGCGGAATCAGCCTGTGCGCCCGGCCGGGTCAGACCACAGCCATCATTGGCAGCACCGGTAGCGGCAAGACGACGCTGCTCGGTCTGGTCCCGCGGCTGGCCGACGCCACCGAGGGTGCCGTCCTCGTCGACGGCGTCGACGTCCGCGATCTCGACCCGGCGCTGCTCGCCCGGACCGTCGGCCTGGTTCCACAGAAGCCGTATCTGTTCTCCGGCACCGTCGCGACCAATCTGCGTTACGGAAATCCGGACGCCACCGAAGACGAACTGTGGCGCGCGCTGGAGATTGCGCAGGCGAAGGACTTCGTCGAAGCCATGCCGGACGGTCTCGGCACCGCGATCGCCCAGGGTGGCACGAACGTCTCCGGCGGCCAGTGCCAACGGCTCTCCATCGCCCGCGTGCTCGTTCACCGCCCGGAGATCTACCTGTTCGACGACTCCTTCTCAGCCCTCGACTACGCCACCGACGCCCGTCTGCGCAGGGCGCTCGCCCACGAGACCTCCGCCGCGACCGTGGTGATCGTTGCTCAGCGGGTCGCCACCATCCGGGATGCGGATCAGATCATCGTGCTGGACCACGGTGAGGTGGTCGGCGTCGGCACCCACCAGCAGTTGATGGCCGACAACACCACGTACCGCGAGATTGTGCTCTCCCAGCTCACCGAGGAAGAGGCGGCATGAGCAGCCCGGTACCGGTACCGGTACCGCGCCGCGGCCCGGCCCCGACGGCCGGGCCCGCTCGGTTCTTCATAGGCCCGGGCGCGACGGAGAAGTCGATGGACTTCGCCGCCTCGAGCCGCCGACTGCTCGGACTGCTGCGACCGCAGCGTCACCTGATGATCGCCGTCGTGGTCCTGGCGACGTTGAGTGTCGGTCTGAGCGTGATCGGTCCTCGCCTGCTCGGCCACGCCACCGACCTGGTGTTCGCGGGGATCTTCAGTCGGCGGCTGCCCGCTGGCAGCACGAAGGAGCAGGCGGTCGCGCAGCTGCGTGCCACCGGCCACGGCACCCAGGCGGACCTGCTCGCCTCGCTCGACGTGACCCCCGGTCATGGCCTGGACTTCGATGCTATCGGTGTCGTGCTGCTGGGGGTCGTGCTCGTCTACGCGGTGTCCGGGCTGTGCGGTGTGCTCCAGGCCCGGCTGGCGAACCTGGCCCTGCAGAGAGTGATCAGTGATCTGCGCCGCGACGTCCAGGCGAAGATCTCGCGGTTGCCCATCCGTTACTTCGACGGTCAGCCGCGAGGCGAGGTGCTCAGCCGGGTCACCAACGACATCGACAACTTCGGGCAGAGCCTGCAGCAGAGCATGTCGCAGATCGTCGTGTCGACGCTGACGATCGTGGGCGTGCTGTCGATGATGCTCGGGATCTCCTGGATCCTCGCCCTGATCGCGCTGGTCACGGTGCCAGTGTCGATCATGGTGGCGACCCGGGTCGGCAAGCTGGCTCAGCCCCAGTTCGTCGCTCAGTGGCGGATCACCGGTGGTCTCAACGCCCATATCGAGGAGATGTACACCGGGCACACGCTCGTGCGGGCGTTCGGCCGGCAGGAGGAATCCGCGGAGATCTTTCGTGAGCAGAACGAGCGGCTCTACGCCGCCAGTTGGCGCGCGCAGTTCATCTCCGGTCTCATGCAGCCCTCGATGTTGTTCATCGGAAACCTGAACTACGTGCTGGTAGCGGTGATCGGCGGCCTGCGGGTCGCGTCCGGCTCGCTGTCGATCGGTGACGTCCAGGCGTTCATCCAATACTCTCGGCAGTTCAGCCAGCCGTTGTCCCAGGTTGCCAGCATGGCGAACCTGGTGCAGTCCGGGGTGGCCTCCGCGGAGCGGGTGTTCGACCTGCTCGACACCGTCGAGCAGGAACCCGACCGGGCGGTTCCGGCGCATCCGGAGCGGCTTCGTGGCCGGGTGGCCTTCGAACACGTCTCCTTCCGCTACGAACCGAACAAGCCGTTGATCGAGGACCTGTCACTCGTCGCGGAACCTGGTCACACCGTCGCGGTCGTCGGGCCGACCGGTGCCGGCAAGACCACTCTGATCAACCTGCTGATGCGCTTCTACGAGGTCACCGGCGGACGGATCACCTTGGACGGGGTCGATGTCGCGGCGATGTCCCGGGATGAACTGCGGGCCAGCATCGGCATGGTCCTGCAGGACACCTGGCTGTTCGGCGGAACGATCGCGGAGAACATCGCCTACGGTGCGGAGGGCGCCACCCAGGAGCAGATCGTGGCGGCGGCCCGCGCCGCGCACGTCGACCGGTTCATCCGCACCCTTCCCGCGGGTTACGACACCGTGCTCGACGACGAGGGGGTCGGCGTGAGCGGCGGGGAGAAGCAGCTGATCACCATCGCCCGTGCCTTCCTCGTGGAACCTCTGATCCTGGTTCTCGACGAGGCGACGAGCTCGGTGGACACCCGTACCGAGGTCCTCATCCAACGGGCGATGTCGACCCTGCGGGCGGGCCGGACCGCGTTCGTCATCGCGCATCGACTGTCGACCATCCGGGACGCGGACACCATTCTTGTGATGGAGAACGGAGCCATCGTCGAACAGGGCACCCACACCGAACTCCTGGCCGCTGGCGGCCCGTACTCCCGGCTGTACCAGTCCCAGTTCGCCCAGGCCGTCGTCGAGATCTGACCGTCGAGATCTGCCGTCGAGGTCTGACGCGAGCGGTTGCGCTACCAGCCTGTGCGTGTGACAGCGGGGATGAGCGCGAGCCGGACGGCTCGTTAGGTGAACTCTGACAAGAAAGCGGATCGGGATCGCTCCAGTCGACCCTGAGCGGTTAGCATGCCGTGCCTTCCCGGGATGCAACAGTGCCGATGGTCGGTGAACGGTGCCGATGGCCGGTGCGGGCTCTTTCGGCGATGATGTCGGTGGAGGTGGGGGATGGCGAAGGATGAACCGGCGGACCCGCGGCTGCCACGAGGGCCCTCCTGGGCTGCGCAGGTCGGCCCGGGGCGGGCTGAGGACATCGCCGAGAGACTGGCCGCGGAGGAGTCCACCGAGACGACCCTCGAAGCATCCGGCCGGTGGCCGTCGGCCCAGCCGCCTCCCGGGCTCTACCCGCCGCCGCAGTCCGCGGGGCCAGCCTGGGGCACGGGCGAGCTTCCGATCGCGCCGCCCGTGTACGGCGGCCCACCGCTCCAACCGCTCCCGCCGCCCCAGCCCGACCGGGATCAGTGGTTTTCCGGGCCTCGGCGGGGTTGGCTGCGTCGCCTGTTCCGAAGGTGACGGATCCGAGATGACCGGGTTCGTTCCCATGGCACGTGCTCAGGCGCCCGGTCCACCCGGTCCACCCGGTTCTCTCCGGTCGAGGAGGACGGCGCCGCGCCGGACGTACGCCGTCTGGGAGCTGACCCTGGCGTGCAATCTCGCCTGCGGGCACTGCGGCTCGCGCGTCGGTGACCGGCGGCCCGCGGAGCTGACGACCGAGCAGGCGCTCGACGTCGTGGCGCAGCTCGCGGCGGTCGGCGTGGACGAAGTCACGCTCATCGGCGGTGAGGCGTTCCTGCGCCGCGACTGGTTGACGATCGCGGCCGAGATCACCCGCCGGGGCATGGGATGCACGGTCACGACGGGTGGATACCGGATGAGCGCGGCCATGGCGCGCGGACTGCGCACGGCGGGTGTCGAACAGTGCTCGGTGTCGGTGGACGGGATGGCCGCCACCCACGATCGCTTACGCGGCCGGAAGGGCTCGTGGCAGTCGTGTTTCACGACGATGGAACGGCTGCGCGCCGCCGGCGTCGAAGCTACCTGCAATACCCAGATCAATCGTCTGACCGCATCCGAACTGCCCGAGCTGTACCGGCGGCTGCGGGCCGCGGGCGTCGTCGCCTGGCAGTGGCAGCTGACCGTTCCGATGGGCAACGCGGCCGACCACGCCGAGCTCCTGCTCCAGCCGGTCGAGCTGCTCGAGGTGTTCCCGATGCTTGCCCGGATCGCGCGTCGCGCCCGCCGGGACGGCATCCGCGTCCATGCCGGCAACAACGTTGGCTACTACGGCCCTTACGAAAGGCTGCTGCGCTCTCCCGAGGGGTCGGCCTTCTGGGCGGGATGCCAGGCCGGGTTGTCCACGCTCGGCATCGAGGCGGACGGCACGATCAAGGGTTGCCCCTCGTTGCCGACCCGGGACTACGCCGGGGGCAACATCCGCGACCGCAGCCTCACCGATCTGCTGCGTGACGCTCCCGAGCTGGCGGTCAACATGGCGGCGGGGACGCCGGCCGCGGTCGAGAACCTGTGGGGCTTCTGCCGCGGCTGTGCGTACGCGGACGTCTGCCGCGGCGGCTGCACCTGGACCGCCCACACTTTCTTCGGCCGCGCCGGCAACAATCCCTACTGCCATCACCGGGCGCTGACACATCAGCGCGCCGGGGTGCGGGAACGGCTGGTCCAGGTCGCCCCGGCGCCGGGGGAGCCATTTGACCATGGACTGTTCTCCGTCGTCCAGGAAGACCTGGACGCGCCCTGGTCCCTGACCGACCGGCCCCGCCTTACGGCCGAGGAGATCCACTGGCCCCGTGACTGGATCGACTGACGGTTCCTTGCCGTCTCGGGAGGTGCCCAACCGGGGAGGTGCGCCAGGTCTGGGATCCGCCCCGGTCGAGGCTGGCCGAGGTCCGGGCCGGCTCGGGTCCGGGCCGGCTCGGGTCCGGGCCGGCTCGGGTCCGGGGGCGCCGGGTCAGGACCTGCGCCAAGTGGGGATGTGGACGGTGCTGGCGGCGGTGAAGGGCGCACTATCCCAGCCACCGTACCGGTCGACCAGTGCCAGGCCGGCGAGCCGAGCCATGAGATCGAGCTCGGCGGGCCAGGCGTGGCGCAACTCCACCGGAGATAGGTGTCGATGCCGTGGTCGGTGATGGCGATGTGGCGGCTATGGATCCGCTGGGTGGAGCGGTCGAGTATCGCGGTGTTCAACCGGGTCTCGTCGTCGGCGGTCGTGGTGACCCGGAGGTCCTGCCCGCGGTCGAACAGGGAGAGTTCCGGTACGAACGCCTCCAGGATGAACACCCCGCCGGGCCGCAGGCGGGCGGCGGCCGAGGCGAAACACCGTTCCTGGTCAGCCTGGGTCAGCAGGGCGAAGAACGTGCTGAACACGACGTAGACGAGGCTGAACGAACCTCCTGGAACGTCGATGTCGGCGAAATCCCCGATCGTCACCGGCAGTTCCGCGCCGCCGGGTTTCGCCCGCAGCCGCCCAACCATGCGCTCGGAGGCGTCGATCCCGGCTACCGGAATTCCACGCGCCGCCAGCGGCAGGGCGATTCGCCCGGTCCCGATTCCGAGTTCCAGTACCGGCCCGTCGCCGGCCCGTTCCGCGGGGAAGTCGACGACCGCGCCGATCTCTTCGACTTGGGAACCCACGAGATGCCACCGGTCGTAGACATCTGCGATCCGGCCGCCGTACTCGGCCGGATCCTCTTTTCCGGGTTTCGTCACCATGCCGACATCGTGACAGTTACCCGGCCAGCCGGCATTCGAATTTTCGCCGTTCTCCGACCGGAAGAAATCAGTTGACACGTGATGTGGACCGCGGCTTTCATGGAAGAATTATTCCACGCCTCGATGCGTCACGGCTGGCTCAGGTGGGACTCTTATCTAAACACCGGCTCCCTGGTGCGGCGTGAGGATCTGCGCGGACACCGTCGTCGCGACCAGGAAGATCACGAAGAGTAGTGCCCAGAGCGGATAACCGGCGCTCGCCGGAGCATCGCGGTGGCGACGAAGAGGGCCAGTTTCACCGCGAGTCGCGACGGTTGGCCGAGCCTGCGTGCTGCCCGCGGCGCCAGCCACCTACCCCAGATTCCGGCTGTCAGAAGTGGGAGGAGCCCGGCAAGGGTGATCTTGGCTGCTGTCGGCAGCGGATCCGGCTGGGCCTGGGGCCTGGGATCCGTGGGCGCGTGGTCCGGGTCGACCGTCTAGTCGTCTAGTCGTCTAGTCGTCTAGTCGTCTAGTCGTCTAGTCGTCTAACGCTGTTAGTCGATTCTAGCTAGCAACGTTAGTCAACCGCTTGTCAAGAAGCCGGTGCGCGTCGCGTCTGGGTGACCGGCTGCGGGGGCAGTCGACGCCGCCCTGTTCGGCGGCGTCGCGCCGGATGAGACATTGGGTCCGGATGAGACAGTGGGTGTTGTCCGATGAATCGGCGGCGCTGATCTGGACCGACCGGAGCCGCTCGCTGAGCGAGCCGTGCCGTGCCGCGGCCCGGATCGGTCCAGCCTGGCCCGGGTCGGCCCAGGTGATTAGTTGATCAGTTTGATGAGCTGGCGCCCGTCGAGCCAGTTGCTGGTGACATCGGTGAACGTGTTGTTCTTCCACGCCAGCAGCCGCACCGCCGTGTTGCAGACCGCCGGGAAGATGTCGATCTGCTTGCCGTCACAGGTGAACGGATGGGCCATGACGTTCGGGTGGTCGTGGGAGGCACGAAGCGCCGTGAGCAGGGCGGCCGAGGTCGGCTGGGCGGTACCGGCCAGCAGCGACCGGATGTTGAGGACGGCGGAGAAGGATCCCTGCGACGACGAGGAACGATCGGGCTCCGGGATCGCCTTACGGAACGCCGCCGTGTCGGCGTCACCATCGCTCGTCCCGACCGGCAGGTAGCTGGAAGCGAAGTAGAGGTTGTCGGTCCGGCCGCTGGCCGCGCGCGGCACCGCGGGGGTGGTGCAGGGACCGATGAAGTAGATGTCGCTGCGGATGTTCAGCGCCGCCGCGGCCTGGACGATCCGGGTGCACGTCGCTGCCTGGAACACCACGATGATCGCGTCTGGCTTGCCCGCCGCGACCTGGGTCAGGGCTGGCGCGAAGTCCGCCGCGTCGGATTTCTCTGGCACCAGTTTGATATCGGACACACCTTTATGGCGCAGGATGTTCTGTGATCCCTGGATAGCGGCGGACAGCAGGCCGGGCAGGTCGAGGTACAGCGCGTGCACGCTGCGCACATGCCGGATGTTCGTCAGATAGTCGGTGAGGCCGAGCAGCTCGCTGAGCGAACCGCCGGAAAACGCGAAGGCGTTGTGTGAGCCGAGTTCTCCGCTCAGCTGAGGAGAGCCGGTGACGTACGGGATGTGGGCGGTCTCGTATATCGGCATCGCCGCCTCCGCGCCGAAATCGATCCCGCCGACCACCGCGAGTGGTTTCGTGGCGACAAGCCGGTTGGCGCAGTTCTGGGAAGACTCCGGCGAGCCGTCGGTTGCGCAACTGATCAGCCGGAGCGGCCGACCGTCGAGCCCGCCCAGAGAGGTGTTGGCGTAGTCCACGGCGGCCTGAGCGGCCTTCCGGGTCTCCGGGTATGACCCGACAGTGCTGTTCTCAACCGTTACGAAGCCGACAGTGACCGGAGGCCCGGTCAGGCGGCTCGCCGCCGCGCTGCCACCGGCAGCTGCGCCGGACGAGCCACCGCGCTGACTCGTGCACCCGACGACGACAACGGACAAGGCTACGGAGAACGCGAGGAGGATGCGGGAGGCTTGTCTCACGGCTCGTGAAGCTACACTTCTGTCGTCCAGTTCTGGGGGCTTGACCGTCGACCGGCCGGACGGGGACTGTTGTGTGACCATGCGTCCGGTTTTCATCGCAGTTCGGATCTCTCTATCTGTAATAGATGCGTCTACGGGGGCCCGGTGACAACGTATATAGCAGCATTGCTGCTCGGCCTTGGCCCGGGGGCCGTGTACGCGGCGCTCGGGCTGGGGCTCGTGCTCACCTACCGCGCGTCCGGCGTGGTCAACATCGCCCATGGGGCGTTCGCTATGTACGTCACCTATCAGTACGCAGAACTACGGGAGGTCGGGGACCTCGTACTGCCCGTCGTCGGGATGTCGCCAAGAATTCATCTCACCGACACGCCCACCTTCGGGCTAGCCCTGTCAGTATCCCTCGCAATGGCGGCAATCCTAGCGATGGTATCCTATCTGGTTATTTTTCGGCCCTTGCGGCGTGCCCAGCCGCTGATGACGGTCGTGGCTGCGGTCGGCCTCACGATCGCGCTGCAGGCCGTCGCCGTGCTCCAGTTCGGATCTGACAACAGGTTCCTTAGCCCGGTGCTGCCGCAGTCACCGCTGTCCCTGCTGGGCGTGACCGTGGCGAGCGACCGGCTGCTGCTCGCCGCGTCGGTCATCGTGGTCGCCGCCGGTCTGTGGGCGATGTCGCGCTGGACGTTGTTCGGCCTGGCTACCCGCGCCGTCGCCGAGGATGAGCAGACCACCGCGCTTCTCGGTCGGCGGCCCGGGTGGATCGCCGCCGTCAACTGGGTCATTGCGGCCGTGCTCGCCGCTCTCGCCGGGATCCTCGTGGCGCCGATCAGTGCGCTGAATCCGACGAGCTACTCGCTGTTCGTCGTTCCCGCGCTCGCCGCCGCTCTGCTCGGTGGCCTGTCCTCGTTCGGTCTGACCGTCGTCGGAGCTCTCGGCCTCGGCATGACCCAGGCTGTCCTGATCCCGCTGCAACAGGACGTCTCCTGGTTGAACCAGCCGGGACTGCGCGCGCTGCTTCCGATGCTTCTGGTCATCGCGGTGGCGAGCCGGCGCGGGGACCTGATTCCCGGTCGCGCCGCGGGCGTCGCCGTGTCGGCTCCGATGCCGGTGGTCGAACCGCCGGAGTCTCCCCTGCGCCACCTCGCAATCGGTGTGCCGTTCGGGGTGGTCGCGATCCTCGTGCTGACCGGCCCCTACCGGCTCGGCCTCGAACGCAGCCTCGCTGGCGCCGTGGTGTGTCTGTCGTTCGTCGTGTTGACCGGGTACGTCGGACAGCTCTCGTTGGCGCAGATGACCCTCGCCGGTGTCGCCGGCTTCCTGTTGGCCAGACTCCAGGGTGAGCTGGGCGTGCCGTTCCCGATCGCACCCCTGCTCGCCACGAGTGCCGCCGCTGTGGCGGGCCTGCTGCTGGGGGTGCTGTCACGGCGGCTGCGTGGAATCGACCTGGCGTTGATCACTCTGATCGCCGGCGTCGCGATCCAGGAGGTGGTGTTCGGAAACCCGCTGGTCACCGGCGGGTTGGCCGGGTCGGTAGTACCGAATCCGAAGATCTTCGGCCTCGATCTCGGGCTCGCCGGTGCCGGGTTCCCTCGGCCGGAGTACGGGCTGCTGGCGTTGGCCGTGCTCGCCGCGTGCTGCTACGGGGTCGCCCGGCTGCGCACCGCGGACCTGGGCCGGCGCATGCTGGCCGTGCGCGCGAACGAACGGGCCGCTGCCGCAGCCGGGATCGACGTCCGTCGTACGAAGGTGCTCGCCTTCACTCTCTCCGCCGCGATCGCCGGTCTCGGCGGTTGCCTCATCGGCTACGGTCAGGGACGTCTGTCCTTCGACTCGTTCGGCGTCACGGCCTCGCTGTTCTTCCTGGCGATCGCGGCCGCCGGTGGGGTGACGAGCGTCGGCGGAGCGTTGCTGGGCGGTCTGCTGGTGCCGGGCGGAATCGTGTTCATCGTGCTGGACCAGGTTGCCGGGCTCGGCAAGTACCAGTCCGTGCTGTGCGGGATCGCCGTCGTGGTGCTGGCGGTGCTACGTCCGGCCGGGCTCGCGTACCGACCGCATCGGACGGCTCGCGCCGATCATCAGGGCCGCGTGGATCGGTCGGGTGGCACGCATCGGACCGGTTCTGGGCAGCGAACGCGTCGAGGAGATCACGTGCGACACCCGCAGCCGCCGGACCAGGGCCGGCCGAGCCTGACCCCGCATCCGGTCAACCCGGGCGGAGCCCCGTGACGGCGTTGCTGGCGGTCGACATGCTCGCCGCCGACCAGGGCCGTACGCGCATCCTCGAGGATGTCTCCTTCACCCTGTCGGCCGGCACCATCACCGGGCTCATCGGACCCAACGGAGCCGGAAAGACGACGTTGATCGACGCCCTCACCGGGTTTGCGTCGATCAGCGCGGGCACCGTCACGCTGGACGGTGCCGTGCTCGTCGGACTGCCGGCGCATGAGCGGCTGCGGTTGGGGCTCGCCCGCACCTTCCAGGCGCTGGAACTCTTCGACAGCCTGGAGGTCGGGGAGAACCTGGCCGTCGTCACGCCCCGGGCACCCGGACCCGCGGACGGGCCAGATCCGGCCCGGTCGCTCGGGCTTGCCACGATCGCCGACCGCCTGCCGTCGACGCTCTCCCACGACGAGTGGTCCTCGGTGGCTCTCGGCCGCGCCCTCGTCGCCGGGCCGAAGGTCCTGCTGCTGGACGAACCGGCCGCGGGTCTCGACCCGGCCGCCCGCCGGACGCTCGCCGACCGGCTGCGCCGCATCGCCGCCGACGGCATCGCCGTGCTGCTCGTCGACCACGATGTGAAGCTCGTCTTCGACGTATGCGACCACGTCCTCGTCCTGGACGGGGGCCGCGTCGTCGCGCGCGGTCGACCTGCCGAGGTGCGCGCCGATCCGGCGGTCCGCGCCGCCTATCTGGGCGGTGGTGAGCCGGACGGCGGCGACCGCGCCGGGCCTGCCCCGGCCTCTGCCTCCGGGTCCATGCCTGGCTCCACCCCGGCGCCGGCCCCCGGTCGAGGCGGGGGCGATCTGCTCGTGCTCGACCGGGTCACAAGCGGATACGACGGAGTTCCGGTGCTCCGGGACGTGTCGCTCACCGTCGGTGCCGGGGAGATCGTGGCGCTGCTCGGAGCGAACGGCGCGGGCAAGACGACGCTGATCCGCACGGCGGCGGGGCTGCTGACGCCGTCGAGGGGGCGGGTCAAGGTCCTCGATGACCGGTCGCGCCGGGCCGCGCCGAGCACACTCGCCCGCCGGGGGATGGCGGTCGTACCGCAGGGACGAGGGTCACTCGGGCGGTTGACCGTCCGCGAGAACCTGCGCCTGGCGGCCGGCCGGCGCTCATCCGGCGAGATCGGGCCGGTGTTGGACTGGTTCCCGGTGCTGCGCGGCCTGCTCGACCGGTCGGCCGGAGAACTGTCCGGGGGTGAGCGGCAACGGCTCGCGTTGGCTGTCGCTCTGGTGCGCAGACCGCGTCTGCTGCTGGTGGACGAGCTGTCGTTCGGCCTGGCACCCGGGGTCGCGCCGCAGCTGCTCGCCCTGCTGCGCACGATCGCCCTCGAGACGTCGACCGGCGTGCTGCTGGTCGAGCAGTTCGTCTCGCTCGCGTTGCAGGTGGCCGACCGTGGCTACGTTCTCGACCGGGGCCGGATCGCGCTGTCGGCGAGCGCGGCGGATCTCGTCGCGCGTCCCGAGCTCATCGAGACGGCCTACCTGGGCGGGAGTTCCGGGCCGGCGGCGGCCCCGGACCGCTGAGCTGGTCCGGCGTTCCCCGCCACGCGGAGAAACCGGGGTCCGGCGGAACAGGGCTCTCACGTCGCCCGATGGTGTGGGGCATGCGTCGGATGAACCGGAAGGGGTGGCGAGCGGGCCGGCGGTGTCTTACTGTCGACAAGCGTCGAAGTTGATCGCGGGAGCTCCGCCAAGGGGCTGAGAGGGCGGCTGGGGCCGCCGACCGCAGGAACCTGTCCGGGTAATGCCGGCGTAGGGAGTCTTACATGGTGTCGCGCACCGACCGTTCGTCCTCCTCTGTCTCGTCCTCCTCTTCGTCTATCTCGTCCTCCTCCTCGTCCATCTCGGCCGCGGCGATGACGGCGGTCTCGACGGGTCCGCTGACGGGCAGCCGCAAGACCTGGCTGGTCGGTGCGGATCCCGATCTGCGGGTGCCGATGCGGGAGATCGTGCTGACCACGGGTGACACCGTCGTGGTGTACGACACCTCCGGTCCATATACCGATCCGGGGGTGACCATCGACGTGCGCCGGGGTCTGCCGGCGACGCGGGACAGCTGGATCGCCCAGCGTGGCGACACCGCGCCGGATGAGCAGCGGACCGTTCCCGGGACCGGGGCGCCCGGTTCTGGGACGCCCGGTCTTGGCGGGACGGATCTCAGCGGGCAGGTGCGAGTGCCCCGTCGGGCGGTGCCGGGACGGCCTTCCGTAACCCAGCTGGGCTACGCCCGCCGCGGTCAGATCACTCGGGAGATGGAGTTCGTCGCCCTGCGGGAGGGTCTTCCCGTCGAGACGGTGCGGGCGGAGATCGCCGCGGGGCGGGCCGTGCTGCCGGCGAACGTGAACCATCCCGAGTCCGAGCCGATGGCGATCGGCCGTGCGTTTCTCGTGAAGATCAATGCGAACCTCGGCAACTCGGCCGTTACCTCCTCAATCGAGGAAGAGGTCGAGAAGATGGTGTGGGCGACCCGCTGGGGCGCGGACACCGTGATGGACCTCTCGACCGGGTCGGACATCGCCCTGACCCGTGAGTGGATCATCCGCAACGCGCCGGTGCCGGTCGGGACCGTGCCGATCTACCAGGCGTTGGAGAAGGTCGGTGGCCGGCCGGAGAAGCTGTCCTGGGAGGTCTACCGGGACACCGTGATCGAGCAGCGCGAGCAGGGTGTGGACTACATGACGGTCCACGCGGGGGTGTTGCTGCGCTACGTGCCGCTGACCGCGCGGCGCAGGACCGGGATCGTCTCGCGCGGCGGCTCGATTCTGGCCTCCTGGTGCCTGGCCCATCACGAGGAGAACTTCCTCTACACCCACTTCGCCGAGCTGTGCGAGATCTTCGCCGCGTACGACGTCACGTTCTCCCTGGGCGACGGCCTGCGGCCCGGGTCCATCGCGGACGCGAACGATGAGGCACAGCTCGCCGAGCTCGCCACCCTGGGCGAGTTGACGCAGGTGGCGTGGGAGCACGACGTCCAGGTGATGATCGAGGGCCCCGGGCACGTGCCCATGAACAAGATCGAGGAGAACGTGCAGCTGCAGCGGGAGCTGTGCCACGACGCGCCGTTCTACACCCTCGGGCCGCTGACCACCGACATCGCCCCCGGCTACGATCACATCACCTCCGCGATCGGGGCGGCGATGATCGGATGGGCCGGTACCGCCATGCTCTGTTACGTCACCCCGAAGGAGCATCTCGGCTTGCCTGACCGGGACGACGTCAAGGCCGGCGTCATCGCCTACAAGATCGCCGCGCACGCCGCCGACCTCGCCAAGGGTCATCCCGGCGCGCAGGCCTGGGATGACGCCCTGTCGGACGCCCGGTTCGAATTCCGCTGGGCTGACCAGTTCCACCTCGCGCTCGACCCCGACACCGCACGCGCGTTCCACGACGAGACGCTGCCGGCCCCGGCCGCGAAGTCGGCGCACTTCTGTTCGATGTGCGGCCCGCACTTCTGCTCGATGAAGATTTCCCACCAGGTGCGGGCACACGCGGGCGGGGACGGGCTGGACCCGGCCGGGCATGGCGCGGGCCCGGCCGGCGACGAGGCGGTCACCGCCGGCCTGCGGGAGAAGGCCGCCGAGTTCAACGCCGCCGGCAATCGGATCTACCTTCCGGTGGCCAACTCCTGACCGCCGTGGCCAACTCCTGACCGACCGTCCCGACGGGCTCCTGCCGGTCAGCGGCGGGCCCCGTCGGGCGCAGGGGGCTCAGCGGGCGCAGTGGTCCAGTGGTCCAGTGGTCCAGTGGTCCAGTGGTCCATAAAAGATATCTAAAAAAGATAGCTAAGACGATTACTTTGGCGGGGGAGTAACCTCTCAAGAGGAAGTGGAGTGGTTATTTGGGCGATCGGCTCGAGGGGAGGTCTCCGATGAACCCGGACGTGCTGATCGGGTTGGGCGATCATCCGGTGCTGGACTTCGTCAACAGCCTCGCCTTCTCGGCGGACGGCCCGATCGAGTTGATCGCCGATGGGCGGAGCTACCTGCGCTGGCTCCAGCTCGCGGGGCTTGTCGGCACGGCCGAACGAGAGGCGCTGCCTGCTCGGTTCGGGCCCGAGGAGCTCGACCGCATCGCCGTCGCCGCGGTCGAGCTCCGGGAGTGGCTGCGGCCGCTTATCGGCGCCTGGGCGGGCGGCAGCTCCACCGTGCCGGACGAACCCACGCTGTCGCGACTGAATGGGCTGTTGGCCACCGACCATCGGTACGCGCGGCTTACCCGCGTCGGCGGTACCCCCGCGATCGTCGAAAGCGGGACGTGGGCATCCGCCGAGGTTCTCCTCGCCTTGCCGGCGCGGGCCGCCGCGGACCTGTTCGCGCATGGCAACCGGTCGCTCGTCCGCAACTGCGACGGCCCGACCTGCACGCTGTGGTTCTATGACCGCACCAAGGCCCACCAGCGTCGCTGGTGCAGCATGGCCATCTGCGGCAACCGGGCCAAGGCGCGGGCGCACCGGGCCCGCCTCACCACTGGACGCGCTCCTGGCGCCTTAGCCGCGGAAGGTTCTGCGGTAGGCGTTCGGGGGACTGCGATGGCGTCGCGTAGGTGCTGACGTAGCGAAGCGGCGGGTGAAGGTTCGGCGACTCATCCCGGCGTGGGCGGCCAGGTCCTCCAGCCGGAGGGCATGGTCTAGCCGCTCAATTGACCGGCAGGCAGCGGCGCAGTAGAAAGAATCAAGGATGTCGAACGCATCGGTGGCGTTGGCCCTTGGGCGTCGGCCTCGCACTGAGCCGCGGGCGTAGTCTCCACCAGACCCGGGGCACCTCACGCCTGTTACGTGTTTGGCGAGGTTGTCAATCATGGCGATGTAGATCATCGCTTCGGAGCTGGCGGGTAGGACGGCGCGTAGCATCGACGTGTTCGAGGACGTCCGGCGGGGGACCGCAGGGAGCATCGACGATATCCTCATCTGGCTGCAGACTCCACCCACTGTTACAGAGAGTGAGAAGCGGGAGGGTGTCGCCTGAGTCGCTTGGCGGCCCCCGTCGCCAATTGTGGTACGAATTGCAGTACAAGAGACCTTGAAGCGGCAGAGCCCCGCGCCTTGGACGGGGGCGCGGGGCTCTGGCCTGTCTCAACCGTGCGTGCCCCTGGTGGAGCGGCTTTCGAACGAGACATTCCGGACAGAACTAGATCAATTGTACCGTAGATCACTCAAGGTGAATACGGATAAGCAAGGCGCTACCGCCCGGCCCGAGGCGCGTGCCTGCCGCTGCGGGTGTGGCGCGACCGTGACGCAGTCTCGCCACTTCGTGAGTCAGGCTCATCAAGTGGTCTGGCTGCGGACGCAGCGGTATCTCGGTACGCGGAGTCGTCGGGAGAGAGTGGTGCAACTTGCCCCTACTTGTCCCAATCCGCCACCGGGGAGATCATCCCGCCGTCGTCCGTGGTTGACGTCCCCACGCCCGGTTAGCCACCATGGCCCGAAGAACGGTTCGCAATATTTCTAGCAACGGAGGCCCCGTGCGTGCCCGGTTCCTCGGCAAGGACCCTGACTCCCAGATAGACAACTCGCCCACCCTGTTCGCCACCGACCGTACGGACCGGGTGACCTACATCGCCCAGGGGTGGAAGGTGACCGACCCGCAGGCGCTTGCGGACATCGGCGCCGTCCCCGACCACGAGACCTTGATCGAGATCCCGGAAGACGTCCTGAAGTTCTACGTCCGCCGCTACCTGGAGCAGGAGGGGGAGCACTGAGCCAGCTCATCCCACCCGGCCCCGAGTTCCGGCAGTTCTTCCACTCCTTCGAGCACACCGCCTTCCGCTTGGAGGACCGCGACAGCTACGACGCGCCATACGAAAACGAGTCGTTGCGGAAGTTCCTCGCGGACGAGCCAGATGACCTTCCGTGGATGCAGAGCTGGTTGGACATGCTCCGGGAGGCGACGTCCGCGGGCCGCCGGTTCGCCCGCGTGCGGGTAGTGAGCCTGCCGCTGACCGACTACAGCCGCTTCGGGGTGTGGTGTGCGCAGTTCACAGGTGGTGCCGGCGAGGACATCCGCTACCTGACGCGCGACCTGGCCGAGGCCGGCGGCCTGCCAAACCACGACTACTGGCTGTTCGACTCGTCCAAGCTGGTTCGGATGCACTTCGACGATGACGCCCGCTTCCTGGGTGGTGAAGTAGTCGAAGACCCGGCCGAGATCGTGCAGCACAACTACTGGCGTGATGCCGCCTGGCACCACGCTGTAAGACGGGACGACTTTGCCACCGAACAGCACCTCCGGCGCGTCTAACGTCCACGAGGCGCGTGGCGCGCTCGGCAAACGACTCCGCGAGCTTCGTACGTCGGCCGACCTGAGCGGCCGGCAGCTCGCGGAGTCGTTGTCGTGGCCGGCTTCCAAGGTCTCCAAGCTCGAAAACGGCCGCCAGGCGCCCACTGACGACGACATCAGGGGTTGGACGCGGGCAACCGGCAGTCAGGCGGAAGCCGAAAGCCTGCTCGCGGCCCTACACACGCTCGAAGTCCAGCACGCGGAGTGGCAGCGCATCCTGCGGACTGGCCTGAAGCCGCGGCAGCAGGAGCTGATCGGGTGGGACGAGCGGACCCGGCTCTTCCGGGCGTTCGAAGCCACCGTGATCCCCGGTCTGCTCCAGACCGCCGAGTATGCGCGGGCACGGTTCGCCGAGGGCATCCGCCGGCTGAAGCTGCCGAACGACATCAACGAAGCCGTGGCCGCACGGGTCCGGCGACAAGAGATCTTGTACCGCTCCGACAAGCGGTTCCACTTCGTGCTGACCGAGGCGGCACTCAGGTTTCGGCTGTGCCCATCAGACGTCATGCTCGGCCAGCTCGACCGTCTGATCTCCTTCTCCCAGCTGCCCAACGTCCGGCTGGGGATCATCGGATTCGAGACGCAGTACGCCACGTCGCCGTGGCACGGCTTCTGGATATACGACACCGAGCGGGTACTGGTCGAGACCTTCAGTGCGGCCCTTGACCTGCGGCAACCGCAGGAGATCGAGCTATACGCGAGCGCCTTTGACCAACTCGCCGCCGTCGCCAGCTACGGCCGACCGGCCCGCGTGATCATCACCCGCGTACTCGATGACCTGGCCGCCGAAGTGGCCGAGGATGGCGCGGATTTTCGCGGGCAAGACGAGGAGGCTTGAGTTTCGAGAGATTCTGAGAAACATTCTTTCCAGGATCGTTCATGCCCCTTAGGAGTCGAAATGAAATAACTTGCGCGTTTCGAACCCTCCACAGGCCTGTGACCTGCGATGATGCTCTCGATCACGTATTTGTTACTTCATGACGTCCCCTTACCCTCCGAGTCAGGCCAATCACGGCCACACCTGACCAGGCCCCGGAGGGCAATGGTGACCACTCTCGTCCCCCTGCTTGCGAGCAGGCAGATCGAGCAACTTCCCACGCGGGCGCGCGAAGTGGTGGAGTACCGTAAAAGCGGGCTATCCCTCAACCACATCCAGGGCTGCCCGCTCGACTGCGCCTACTGCATCCGCCACACCTACGGGCTGTGGCCAGCGCCAGCCCCGCGCCGTGATGAGCGACGCCGAGGCCGTGACCCAGCTCGTGGCCCACCCGTACTTCCGGGCGGACACCACCCCTATCCAGTTGTTCAACCGGGCCACCGAGCCGTTCCTCCCGGCGGTGAAGCCCCACACCTTCGCTGTGCTGGAAGACCTCGACGCTCGGGGCCTCGCTGGAAATCATCGACGTCACGGACCGGGCTGTGGTGGTCGGCGGGCTCCCCCATGAGCAGCCCCGCTACTTCCTCCAACATGCCCTGCGCTTCCAAATCCACGATCTACGTCATCCTCACTACGCCGGACGGCACGGGCGTGCCGACATCGGCTGGGGCCAGGAGGAGGCATCGTGACGGATTGGACCAGCCGGGGCTACGTCGTCGTGGACGTGGAGGGCAACGGCGGGCGGCCGCCCGACCTCGTGGAGCTGGCCGCCGTCCCCGTCACCGGCGGCGCGATCGGGAAGCCGCTCAGCTGGCTGGTGCGTCCGGCCACTCCTATCACCGGTATCGCCCAGCGCATCCACGGCATCTCAAACCCAATGGTGGAAGAAGCTCCCATGTTCGGTGATATCACCGAAGAGGTACGCACCGCGCTGGAAAACACGGCAATCGTCGCCCACAACGCCCCCGTTGACCTCGGGGTCTTGCGCCGCAAGCTCCCGGATTAGGCGCCGGGCGAAGTCTTCGACACCCTGAGGCTGGCCCGCCGGCTGCGGCCCGACCGGGTGAGCTACCGCCTGGGCGCACTCGTCGAAGCCTTCGGGTTGGCCGAAGGCATCCCACCGGAACACAGGCCCCACCGCGCCGCCTATGGGGACG
>NZ_CDWRCK010000020.1:0-1566 GCF_977927595.1 Frankia sp. CcWB3 | reverse complement strand
TTTCATTTCGACTCCTATGACGCCCTGGTCACCGCCCGCCTTTTCGTACTTCTCGCGACACACCCAGGCGGCAGCCCGCTGTCCCTAGACGAACTCCGGGGCCAACCACAAGGAGAAACCGATGACCCGGCTCCGGCCCTTTTCTGACCATCGGCGGGGGCTTTTCATTTCCGTCGACGGGCCGAGCGGCGCGGGAAAATCCACCCTGGTGCGGCACGTGGCCCAGCTCCTGGTGGCCGAGGGCGAAGACATCCACCTCACGCTTGAACCCTCCACCGGCCCCATGGGGACGCTGGCCCGCCAGCTGACCGAAACCGTCACCGGCCACGCCCTGGCCTGCCTGTACGCCGCCGACCGCTACCACCACCTCGAAACCGAGATCCGCCCCCAGTTGGAGGCCGGCAAGACGGTCATCTCCGACCGCTACATCCCCTCCGGCCTCGTCATGCAGCGATTCGACGGGGTGGAGCCGGCCTTCCTGTGGGGGCTCAACGCCGAAGCCGACCGGCCCGACCTGTGCGTCATCCTCGAAGCCGACCCCGACATCATCGCCCAGCGCCTCGCCGACCGGGGCGCCCACAACCGCTTCCAGCTCACCCCCGGCTCCAGCCACGCCGAAGCCCACTTCTACCGCCAGGCCACCGACCGGCTGATCCAAGCCGGCTTCGACGTGTTGCGCGCCCAGTGCGGCCAGCGGCCGCCGGAGCGCGTGGCCGCCGAGATCCGCGACCGCCTTATGGCCTTCTTCGCCGCGCCTGCCGCGGAACCCGCGAGCTAGAGCTAGATCGTCCCGACGCCCGCCCCCAAGACCAGGACCGGCGGTGCTGGATGGCGCCCGCAACCTGTGCGGGAGCCTGCATACCCGCCGCCGGTCCTGCTTCCTCGACCTCATTCGTATGGAAGGAGCACCGTGCCGCAGACCATCTATGGCTACATCTGCATCGAGCACGCCGACGAAGCCGAGATCGACCGTCTCGACGACCAGCTCACCGCCCACGCCCGCGCCGAGGGGCTGGCCCTGGCCGAAATCTTCGTCGACCGCTGTATGCCGCCGGGGCGCATCGTCCGGCCGGGCCTCACGGTCCTGCTCGAAGCCGTCAAGCGGTCGGAGGTCGCCGGGGTCCTGGTGGTTAGTCTCGATCACCTTTCCCCGTTGCCCGCCGTCCGGCAGGCCATCGAAGTGGAGATCGAAGGGCTTGGCGGGCGGGTGATCTACCTTTCGGAGCCCAGCGCGCCGGACGCCCCGCCGTCCCGCCCAGGTCTTACGGGCCTGACCACTCCTAGGCCGCGGTGAGCATGAGCGCCGCTTCCACCGTCTGCCAGACCGTGACCAATATGCCCGTCGCCTCCCGGGGGCTGGACATTCGCCAGTTTGCCGCCGAGCAGACGGCACCCGGCACGGCACGCCGCCACACCGCCGCCGTCTTGGAGTCTTGGGGGCTGTCGGCCGTCACCGACACCGCCGTGCTCGTCGTCTCCGAGCTAATAACCAATGCCGTCCAGGCCACGGCCGAGCATTACCGCGACGATGCACCAGACAGGCCGCCGACCATTGCCATGCGCCTG
>NZ_CDWRCK010000019.1:0-28202 GCF_977927595.1 Frankia sp. CcWB3 | reverse complement strand
GGCGTGGGCGTGGGGGAAGCCGGCGCCACGGCCGGCGCGGGGACCGCCGAGGATGTCGCCATCACCAGGGGTGTTGCGGGCACCGTGGACGAGGCGGATGACAAAGCCGATGAGCCGGCGGAGGCGACGGTGGCAACGCCGTCCGGGTACGGCGACACGGCTACCGGTGCCGGCATGCCCGGGGAGCCGGCCGGCCCGGCCACCGAGCTCTCACGCCGCTCACCCGGGCCATTCGGATACTCGCGGGCGGGCGGCAGCCGGGGCACCGTGATCCTGGTAGGTACGCCCCTTCCAGGCCGCTCCCCGCCCGGCCCGCTTGAGCCGCGCCGAGTCCACCGTCATCGCGAGGTACAGCACGGCCACTCCGGGGAGCAGCAGGGCCAGCGGCAGCGGCTGACGATAGTAGCGAGTCATCGGCAGATAGGTGACAGTCATGATCAACCAGGTGATCCCGCCGACGAGAGCCGTGGCGACGTCGCCGGTCACGATGCCTACGATGGTCGCGACCACCGGGATGACGAAGACCAGGCTCAGTCCCAACACGGTCCCGACCAACAGCGACGGGGAGTGCCGCAACTGCGCATAGGCGCTGCGGGACACCATCTTCCACAGATCCGCGAGCCGCGGATACGGGCGCTGGCTGTGGACCTGCTCTGCGAGTCCGAGCCACGTCCGCCCACCCGAGCGATTGATGATCCGCGCGATCGCCACGTCGTCGATGACGGCGCCGCGCACCTCCGCCAGTCCACCGGCCGCCGCAAGGGCCTCCCGGCGGATCAGGGAACATCCGCCGGCCGCAGCGGCCACCCGCGAACCCGGCCGGTTCGACCACCGGAACGGGTACAGCATCGCGAAGAAGTGCACGAAGGCCGGGACGATCAGACGCTCCCAGCCGGTCTGCACCCGCAGCACGGCCATCTGCGACACCATGTCCAGCTTCTGGGAGGTCGCCGACGCGACGAGCGCAGTCAGCGATCCCGGGCGATGGGAGATGTCCGCGTCGGTGAGGAGCAGGAAGTCGACGTCGCCAGCGCACTCGATGCCCCGCCGCAGCGCCCACAGCTTCCCGGTCCAACCGGCGGGGGGTTCGGTGGATGTGGTCATGGCCGGCGTCACGTTGGTCTCGCCGCGCGCAGCGGCCTGTTCTGCCAGGTCCCGGGCAACCTCCGTGGTCCCGTCGGTGGAACCGTCGTCCACCAGGATCAGCCGGGCACGACCGGGGTAGTCCTGGGC
Source organism: Frankia sp. CcWB3 (assembly GCF_977927595.1). NCBI lineage: Bacteria > Bacillati > Actinomycetota > Actinomycetes > Frankiales > Frankiaceae > Frankia > Frankia sp. CcWB3. The sequence continues at coordinate 26,969 of NZ_CDWRCK010000019.1, read as the reverse complement.
AAGCAGCGTCGGAAACGTCACGGGAAGCACGTCGGCCTCGTCCCGAGCCGGCACGACGATCGCCACACTGGGCCAAGCGGCCGGCGCCTGCCGGGATGGCAGGCGCTGATCGGTCCGCCAGAAGAACCCATGGCCGACGGTCAGGTAGAGCCAAGCGAGCAGAGAGGCAACGGCGACCCACAGCAGCACTGTCACAGAAAGTGATACTGCCACGGGCCCCTCAAGGGCGTGCGGGCCCCCCGGGTAATGCGGGGTCACAAGGCTTCCGTCCCGGTCTGGCCGAGCCGGTACGGAGATCTCCCCCCCGAAACGCTCCTGCCGCCACCCTGAAATCCCGGGCCTCCGGCCGGCGGTGGGGTAGCCGACATGAGGCATCGACGATGGTGCCCACCACGCCCCGCGGAAACGATGATCACCTCCCGTCACCTCACGATCGGCGGCGGTGATCGGAGATACCCGACGGCAACAAGTTGAAAACAAAAAGTGATCGGCGGTGCGCGACGAACGGCTGGCGAGGGCGCGACCAGAGGGCGAGACGACAGCCACGGATCGGTGTCCGTCGGCGGTTGCGGGTTCATCGGAGCAGGTTCGTCACGACCAGGCCCGCTCGTGCCGGGACGGTAGTGGGTACAACGGCCTCGGCTACACCATAATCAAGGGGTGACACGAAGCCGTCGTACCGCGCAGACGGCTGACACCCGTCAGGCCTTGATCTCCGCCGCCCGCCATCGGTTCGCCGAACAGGGGTTCGCCTCCACCGGCACCGAGGAGATCGTCGCCGACGCGCAGGTCACCCGTGGCGCGCTCTACCACCACTTCCGCGACAAGGCCGCGCTGTTTCGCACCGTGATGGAACAGGTCGCGACGGAGGTGGCCGAACAGCTCGTCGCTGGTGAACTTGCCCGGGACGCGGAGCTTCCCAGCGACGCCTGGACACAGCTCCGGTCCGGGTTCCAGTCCCTGCTCGACATCTCCACCGCGGACAGCGACTTCCAGCGCATCGTCCTCGTCGACGGTCCGGCCGTGCTGGGCAACGACGCCTGGGATGCGCTCGTCGAGAAGCACGGCTACCGGCTGCTCTCGGAGTGGCTGGAGCGCGCGATGGCCGAGGACCGCATCGACCCGCTGCCGGTGGTCCCGCTGACCAGGCTGGTCGCCGCCCTGCTGTCGGAGGCGAGCATCTACACCGCCGGCGCCGCGGACCCGGACACCGCCCGCCTCGAGGTCGGCACCGTGCTCGACCGGCTGCTGCGCGGACTCGGCCGCGGTGGCGATCTCGCCGAGCAGCCGCCGGTCAGTGCCGACGGCGGCGCCGGCTCCCGCGGGACTGCCGGCTAAAGCCGGCTGGCATCGTCGACGCCAGCGAAACCCTGCTCCCGCCGGCCCTGCTCCCGCCGGTGCGGGCCGGGGCGGCACAGACGGCGACCGCCCCGACCGGGGTCACCCGGTCGGGGCGGTGACCTGCCGTGCCGGACGACGTCATCTGACGGTGACGGTGGCGCCGTGAGCCGGCTCAGACCACGATGGGCCAGCTCAGACGCTGCGGGCCGCCCGGATGGACTCCTTGAGGGAACCCATGGTGGCCAGCACCGCGGAGGTCTCATAGCCGCAGTGCGCCATGCAGTTCGCGCACCGCGGGTCCTTGCCACGACCGTAGGCGTCCCAGTCGGTGGTCTCGACGAGCTCCTTGTAGGACGAGACGTACCCGTCGCTCATCAGGTAGCAGGGCTTCTGCCAGCCGAAGAGCGAGTAGCTCGGGATGCCCCACGCGGTGCAGCTGAGCTCCCTCTTACCCTCCAGGAAGTCCAGGAAGACCGGCGAGTGGTTGAGCCGGAACTTCTTGCGCCGGCCGTCCGCGAAGACCTTCGAGAACATCTCGCGGGTCTCCTGGACCCCCAGGAAGTGCTCCTGGTCGGGCGCCTTCTCGTAGGCATAGCCGGGTGAGAGCTGGATCTGGTCGACCTTGAGGTCGTCGTTGAGGAACGTCAGGATGTCGATGACGTCCTGCGGGCTGTCGTTGTTGAAGAACGTCGAGTTGGACCCGACCCGGAAGCCCGCGGCCTTCGCCGCGTGGAAGGCGCGGACGCACTCGTCGAACGTGCCCTCCTTCTCCACCACCGCGTCGTGCCGCTCACGCAGACCGTCGATGTGCAGGACGAAGGTGAAGTACGGCGACGGGGTGAAGTTCTTGAGCTTCTTCTGGAGCAGCAGCCCGTTCGTGCAGAGGATCACGAACTTCTTGCGCTTGACCAGCTGGTTCACGATCTCGTGGATCTGCGGGTGCATCAGCGGCTCGCCGCCCGCGATCGCGACCACCGGAGCGCCGCATTCCTCCACCGCAGCCAAGGCGTCGTCGACGCTCATCCGCTGCTTGAGGACGGACGCCGGGTGCTGGATCTTGCCACATCCAGTGCAGGACAGGTTGCAGGCAAACAGCGGCTCCAGCTCCAGTACGAGCGGGAAGTGCTTGCGACGAAGCAGCTTCTGCTTCGCCAGGTAGGTCCCAATCCGGAGCTGGTACCGCCACTCGACCGCCACGGCTGGCCCCCTCTCGTTAGGTCACCAGTGGATGAGCGATGATCTCTGCATTGACCATACAGCGTGTACGTACAGACTGCATGTGGATCGTCCGATGAACTGCCCCACAAGGGTGTCCGTTAGCCGACCCCGCCGAGTTGCGGACACCGGGAAGACAAGGCCGGGACAGCACGGACGCGAGTTCGGGACAGTCCATGGACGATGTCGGGCCAGCCGCCCGACGACGCGCCCGTGCTCGCATCCGGCCCGGCCGAGCGTCGGGCCGGGCCGCCGGTCAGGCCGGGGAATCGGGTCTCCGGTCAGGCCGCGGAATCAGGCCATGGGATCAGGCCGCCCCACCCATGATCAGACAGGTGCTGCTGGCGGTGGCCACGACCTTGCCCTGGTCATCCCGGACGTCCCCCTCGGCGAAAGCCACCCGCCGTCCCGGCCTGGTCACCCAGCCGTGCGCGGTAAGTCGGCTCGGCCGGCCGTCGACAACGCGCACCGGCCGCAGGTAATTAACCTTGATCTCGATGGAGGTATACGCCACCGCGACCGCCAGCGTGGAGTGCACCGCGCAGGCGGTCGCGGTGTCCAGGATCGTGCAGACCAGGCCACCGTGGACGAGGCCGATCGGGTTGTAGGCCGACTCGTCCGGCAGACAGGTGAAGACAACGTCTCCCGGCGTGACCTCGATTGGCCGGAAGTCGAACAGACGGGAGATCGGGGGCGGCGGAATGCGCCCGTCACGCATCGCGGACAGGAACTCCAGCCCGCTCAGCGACGCCGCCGCCGCGGCGACAGGCAGCGGGTCGTGCCAGGTGATCGTCTTGCTCCGCGGCTCGCCCCAGGCAGCCGGGTCGTGCGAGTGGTCTGAGGCGGATTCGGGTCGCGCGGATTCGGGCTCAGTCGTGGTCATGCCCGCAGCCTAGACCGGCTGCATTCAGGATACGCACCCAGTATCGGTAGGATGTACCGATGCAGGAATCGTCCGACGGCCCGCGGGCCTGTCCGATCGCGCGGACGCTGGAGGTCGTGGGTGAGCGCTGGTCCCTGCTGGTCATCCGGGAGATCACACTGGGGGTCCACCGCTTCGAGGGCATCCGGGCCGGCACCGGGGCGCCCCGAGCCGTACTGGCCGAGCGGCTGCGGGCGCTGGAGCGCGCGGGGGTGCTGGAGCGTCAGCCATACCAGGAGGCGGGCGCCCGGTCCCGGCACGAGTACCGGCTGACGTCCTCCGGCCGGGATCTGGCACCGGTCCTGCTGGCCCTGCGCCGGTGGGGCGAGCGGCACGCCGCACCGGCCCGGCCGCCTGAGGCCGATCGCGGCGCCGCATCCCGCTGAACCCAGCCCCACCGCGCCGCCCGGGCGACGCCACCGGCTTCGCCCTCCGGGCCGCGCCTCGGGACCGCCCGGGGGCCGGGCGCACTATGGCCCTGGAACGGGCGCCGGGGCCGGTTGGCGCAGTTCCTTGGGCAGGTGGAAGGCCAGCGTCTCGGTACCGACGGAACGCACCGAGACGTCCGTCGCGCCGAGACCCGACAACGCGGTCAGGAGCTCGTCGACGAGGGACGGCGGGGCCGAGGCGCCGGCCGAGATGCCGATCGTGCCCACGCCGGCGAGCCAGGACAGATGCACGTCCCCGACGTCCCCGACCAGATGCGCCTCGACGCCATCGCGCCTGCTCACCTCGACGAGCCGCACGGAGTTCGCGCTGTTGGCCGAGCCGACGACGAGGACGAGCTGGGCCTCCTCGGCAACCTTGCGGACCGCGTTCTGCCGGTTCGAGGTCGCGTAGCAGATATCGGTGGAACCCGGCCCGACGATCGCCGGGAACCGCTCCGTCAACGCGTCAACGACCTCCGCGGCCTCGTCCAGGGCCAGCGTGGTCTGCATGAGGTATGTGACGCGCTCGGGATCGGGAACGTCGAGGGAGCCGACGTCGGCCGAGGACTCGACCAGCGTGATGCGGCCGGGCGCCTCGCCGAGGGTTCCGTCCACCTCCTCGTGGCCGGAATGGCCGATGAGCAGCACGGTGTCCCCGCGGGCGGTGAACCGGCGGGCCTCGGTGTGCACCTTCTCCACCAGCGGGCAGGTGGCGTCGATGACGGACAGGCCGCGCTCGCCCGCCTGGTCCCAGACGGCCGGAGCCACTCCGTGTGCGGAGAAGACGACCGTCGAGCCGCCGGGCACCTCGTCGAGCTCCTCGACGAAGATCGCTCCACGGCTGGCCAGGTCGGCCACCACGTGGGCGTTATGCACGATCTGCTTACGGACATAGACCGGCGCACCGTAGATCTCCAGGGCGCGCTCGACGACCTCGATCGCCCGCTCGACGCCGGCGCAGAACGCCCGCGGCTCGGCGAGCAGAACCTGGCGACGGCCGACCGCGGCGGCCCACGCCTCGATCGGGCGCCCGAGCGGACGCATCGTGCGCAGACCGCGGATTCCGCGGCGGGCCAGGTCGATGCGTCCCAGCGGCTGCGCCGCCGTGTCGACGATGACGCGGACGGCGGCGAACGGCACGTCGCCGACTCCCGCCGCCAGCTCCGCGGACTCCATGTCGACGGCAAGAGCCCCGGTCGCGGCGAGTTCCGCGCGGGCCGTGCCGACGACGAGCCGCGGCACGGTGACGATCGGGCCGACGTGCACGGTGAGCCCGAGCCGGCGCAGGTCGCCGGCCAGCAGGGGCGCGGACGCGCAACGGCCGGCGACGGTGCCGTCGGCGTTGCGGATCTCGGTGGCCACGACGACGTCACCGGGCTCGATCCCAGCCGCCAGTCCCCCGGAGAGACCGACGAGGGCGACGGCGTCCGGGCCTGTGTCGCGCACCAGCCGAGCGGCCTTGCGCGCCCGTTCCGGACCCATGCCGGTGCGCACGATGACGGTGTCCGCGCTGAGGCCCGACCGACCGGCGGCCATTGCCTCCACCCGCAGGGCCGCCGCGACGACCAGCCGCCCCCGGCGGCGCACGGGGGTCGGCTCCTGCTCCTGCTCCGGCACTCGCCGCGCCTCGGCCGGCCGGTGGACCGACCCTGGGGGCGCGGCCGACGGCAGGGACGGCGACGACGGCTCCTGCGCCGGGATCTCGGTGGAGGCGGCCGGAACAGCCCTGATCCCGGCACCCGTGGCTGCCGCCGTGGCTGCCGCGGCGGCGGGCGCGTCGTCCCCGGCGGACGCGCCGTCCTCGACGTCCCCGCCGTCCTCGACGTCCCCGGCGTTCCCGTCGCCGCCGGCCGCGGATGCGAAGATGTTCATGGCGTGGCCACCCCGGTGAGGGTCACGTACCGACCGAGCGCGGTCAGCGGGAAGACCAGCCGGTACAGGTGGTAGTTGAGGTAGAAGTCACCGGGGAAACCGGTTCCGGTGAACTGGGGCTCGTCCCAGGTCCCGTCCGGCCGCTGGGTCTCGCACAGCCAGCGCACTCCCCGCTTGACCGCCTTGCTGTGCGGGTCGACGGCCAGCAGCGCGAGCAGCGCCCAGGCGGTCTGCGAGGCGGTGAGCTCACCCCGGCCGATCCAGGCCGGATCGTCGTAGGAACGCGGGTCCTCACCCCATCCGCCGTCGGGCGACTGGTGCTCCAGCAGCCAGCGCACCGCGGTTGTGATCGCCGGGTGGTCGGCGGGAACGCCAGCGGCGCTCAGCGCCGGAACCACGGCGCCGGTGCCGTAGACGTGGTTGATCCCCCACCGGCCGAACCAGGAGCCGCCCGGTTCCTGGTTGTCCAGCAGCCACTGCACCGCCCGCTGGGTGATCGGGTGGTCGGAACGGCCGAGGTCGGCCAGCATCTCCACGATGTGGGCGGTGACGTCCGCCGACGGCGGGTCGACCACCTCGCCGAAGTCGCAGAACGGGATCTTCGCCGTCAGCGTCCGCACATTGTCGGCGTCGAAGGCGCCCCAGGCCCCGTCCGACGACCGCATGCCGACGCTCCAGTCGACCCCGCGGGCCGCAGCGGCGCGCATCGCCCCGGCCAGCTGCGGGTCGACCGCCGCGAGGCCGCGGGAGGCACGGTCACGCGCGGCCGGCGGGAGCTCGGCGGTGCCGCCCGGGGCGACGGTGCCGCCCGGGGCGACATGGCTGCCACCGAGCAGGCGACGCAGCGCCAACACGACCTCGGCAGTGTCGTCGGTGTCCGGGTAGAAGTCGTTGTCGAACTCGAACGCCCAGCCGCCGGGGGCGAGCGCCGGACGGCGGACCGCCCAGTCCCCGGCCACCCGGACCTCTTCGTCAACCAGCCAGCGGCCGGCCCGCACCATCGCGGGATGGTCGGCCGGGACGCCGGCGTCCGAGAGCGCGACCACCGCGAGCGCGGTGTCCCAGACCGGCGACTGGCATGCCTCGATCTGGGCGGTCGGCCCCTCCGGGGTCTCGCGCCGGATGATGTAGCGTTCCATTCCCCGGAACGCCGTGGCGATCACTGGGTGGTTGAGGGGGTATCCCATGAGATGCAGCGCCATGACGGAGTAGATCCACGGCGGCTGGATGCCCCCCCAGCACCCGTCGGCCTCCTGGCGGGCGACGACCCACTCGGTGGCCCGGCGCAACGCCAGAGTGCGCAGCATCTTGATCGGCCGGCGCTCATAGCGGTGCAGGATCGCGTCCAACCGCTCGAAGGCGCCCTCCCAGCTGTACAGCGGGGCCGGCTTCGGCGGCGTCACGGGTGCCGCGACCTTGATCTCGTCGATGCTGAAGCCGAGGTCGCGCACAGGCCGGAGCGACCCGACGATCGTCAACGCGACGATCGTCTGGCGGGCCCAGCAGCCGAAGTCGTAGACATTCAGCGGGAACCAGGACGGCAGGAAGATCAGTTCCGGCGGCAGCACGGGCACGTCGTCCCAGGACCACTCGCCGAAGGTCGCCAGCCAGATTCGGGTGAAGACCCGGGCGGCCGCCACCCCGCCCTGGGAGCGGATGAGCGCGGCCGCCGCCGCCATGTGCGGGGCGTCGGGCTCGTCACCGGCCAGGCGCAGGGCGATGTACGCCTCGACCGTGGTGGACAGCTCGGCCGGTCCGCCGTAGTACGTGGCCCAGCCGCCGTCCGCGAGTTGCTGGGACCGCACCCACCGGGCGATCGGCTCGGTCTCCTCCTCGGTGCGGATGCCGAGGAACTGCTTCATGAACAGGTGTTCGGCGTCGATCGTGACGTTCGTCTCGAGGTCGCCCTTCCACCAGCCCTCCTCGGACTGCAGCCCGAGGAGGTGGTCCCGAGCCCGGTCGGCCGCGGTCATCGCCGCGGCCAGGTCCTGATCGACCGGGGTCTGCGTCGTGGGCGGGGTACCGTCGACGGTCGCCGCGCCACCGCCGGGCACGCCACCGCCGGACAGCGGTGGCGAGGACCGGGAGATCCCGTAGGCGTCGGGCGTGGCGGGCGCGGGAATGTTAACGCGCTTCGAGCTCTTCGCGGCCTTTGGAGCAGCCGGGGACGGGTCCGAGGTCAGGCTCATCGACGACTCCCCTCGTCGTACATGCGATGGTCATGAAGACGATCAACGTGCTGATCACCCGGCCGGGCGGGAACGGCGACTGCACTCACCTGTCGTCTCCTCAGCGGTCTCGTTCGGTCACGAAACGCGCGAGGGCCAGCAGTTCCGCCTCGATCTCGGCGGGCATCGACAACGAGCGGAGCACGTTCTCGCAGGCCTTCAGCTGGCCGTCGGCCTCGGCGGTGGTCCAGTCCCGCCCGCCGGCCCGCTCGATCAGGTCCGCGATGTGCGTCAGCTCCGCCTCGGTGGACTCCCCGGTGCCGGTGAGGAACGCCCGCAGCTCCTCGGCCGCGGTTCCGCCGGCCTCCAGGGCCACCACGACCGGCACCGACTTCTTGCGGGACCGCAGGTCCGACAGCACCGGCTTGCCGGTCACCGAGGGATCACCCCAGATACCGAGCAGGTCGTCGATGAGCTGGAACGCGGTGCCGAGCCGGGATCCGTACTCGGCGAGGGCGTTGACCATGTCGTCATCGGCCCCGGCGAGCACGGCGCCGAGGGAGGCCGAGCAGGCCAGCAGCGCGCCGGTCTTGCCGTCCTCCATGTGCAGCGTCTCGGCGACGCTGACATCCGGCCGCTTCTCGAACATCAGGTCCTCGGCCTGGCCACGGACGAGGTCCTGAACGCCCGCGCCCAGGATCAGCGCCGCGCGACGGCCGGGCTCCCCCTCGACCTCCAGCAGGACCTGGGTCGCCAGGCCGAGCAGCGCGTCCCCGGCGAGGATCGCGCCGTCGGCGCCAAAGATCGTCCAGGCCGTGGGCCGGTGGCGGCGCTCGGTGTCGCCGTCCATGAGATCGTCGTGCAGCAGCGAGAAGTCGTGCACCAGCTCGACGGCGACCGCTGCCGGCAGCCCGGTCTCCGCCGGGGCGCCGGCGGCCTGCGCCGACAGCAGCGCCAGCGCCGGGCGTACCAGCTTGCCCCCGCCGCCGGACAGTGGCGCGCCCTCGGCGTCGACCCAGCCGCGATGGTAGGCGACGACGTGGCGAAGCCGTGGGTGGAGCCGATCCACCGTGGCGCGCAAGGCAGGCACGGTGAGGGTCCGCCCACGCTCGATCGCATCCGGAACCGTCATGGTCATACCGGGAATCCCCCTGTGGATGTGTGCCTTGGCTGGCCGGGCGGAAGCGGCCGGACGACCGCCGCCGATCCGGCGGGAACCGCGTTGTCCCCTCGTGGATCCTGTGGATCGCGCACCTGCGCGGCCGTGGCGCCGCCGTCCGGTGTGCTCACCGATTCAGTGCCTACCGGTACCGACTCACCCACCTGCTCGGGGAGCCGTCCGCCCGTCCTTCGGGCCTGCGGGCCCGGCCCGCGTGGCTCGTTGACGTCGACCCCCATACCGGCCAGGTTCTCACGGACAGCAGCGAGTCCGCTACGCACGGCCGACTCCATGGTTGCCGGCCATCCGGTGTCGGTCCAGGTCCCGGCCAGGGCGAAGCCGGGCAGGCCGGTCGACGCACCCGGACGCAACGCAAGCGAACCGGGCACCTGCCGGAAGGTCGCCGTACGTTCCCGGGTGACGAAGACCTCCAGCGGCCCGGCCGCCCGCGCGGCCGGGAACAGCCGGGCCATCTCCTCGACGAACAGGGTCCGCAGCTCGTTCGCCGGACGATCGACCCACGGCTCCGCCGCAGACTGCGACAGCGCCAGGTACTGGGCACCGGGCGGGCCGGCGGCGGCGAGCCCGGAGGAGACCGTGCGATCGAAGATCCATTGGATGGGCGAGTCGACCACGGCCAGGAACGGGCCGTCGATCACCGGTCGAGGATAGATCATGTGCACGTTGATGATCGGCGAGTCGCCGAGTTCACGCAGCCGGGCCGCCTCAGGTTCGGCGCCGGCCGGCAGGAGGGAAGCGGCGGCGGGCGGCGGCACCGCGAGCACGACCGCGTCCGCCCGCAGCACGCCGCGCTCGTCGGTGCCGGGCACCGCCGCGCCGCGACCGGTCCCGCCCGCGGTGACGGCCAGTTCCCATCCGCTGCCCGCGGCGGTGATGGACCGGGCCTTCACCCCGGTGCGCACGTCGGCGCCGGCCGCGGTGAGCGTCTCCATCGCCGCGTCGCCGTGTAGCCGGGACAGGGGGACCTCGGCCCAGCCGAGGTCACCGGCGGCGGCGCCCTCCAGCAGACCGGTCCGCACGACCTTGGCGGCGAGGCCGAGGGAGGCGTCGGCGGCGGGCACGTTCAGCGTCGCGACCGTCAGCAGTTCCCACAGCGCCTTCGTCGCCGCGGGGCCCTGGCCGTGGGTGGACAACCAGGTGCCGAACGACTGCTCGTCCACCGCCGGGGATCGCTGGTCGAGCCGCCCGAGCTGGAACGCCGCGAGCCCGGCCCGCAGCCGTTCGGCGACCGGCAGCGCCTGGTACCCCAGCAACGCCGGGGCCAGGTGCAGTGGCGCCGGCAGCGGGACCCTCGTCCGGCGCAGCCGGGTCCGGGTCAACGAGTCGCCGAGCAGCACCGGCACGTCCAGCCGAGGCTGCAAGGTGGTCAGGTGTTCGACGCCGAGTCGCTGCAGCAGCCCGCGGTAGGCCGTGCAGCACCGCATGAACACGTGCTGGCCGGTGTCGATCCACAGCTCCCCGCGCCGGAACGACGTCGTCGCCCCGCCGAGGCGGGGACGTGCCTCCAGCAGGGTCACGCGGGCCCCGCTGTCCACGGCCAGCAGTGCCGCGGCCATGCCCGCGAGCCCGCCGCCGACGACGGCGAGATGCGGACGTCCGTCCGTCCGCCCGGCGGGCCGCGGCCCCCGTGCCGGCGCGGCGTCCGCGCCGGCACCCGTGGTCATGCCGCCCTCATCTCGGGCCGCCCCGCGAGGCTGCGGGCGGCGACGACCGCCTTCTCCCAGCCGGGCAGCGCCAGCCGACGATCGAGCACCGCGGACGGATCGGTCTTGATCCGCCGGTTGAGCCGCAGGTAGATGCCGGCCATCGCCCCACAGCAGGCCGCGCTGCGCCGGTCGAGCAGGTCGAGCAGGACGAGCCCACGCCCATACCACTCCTCCGCTCGCTGCGCCGACGTCCGCAGGTACGCGATGAGCGCGTCGGGGGGCCCGCCGAGACGACCGGTCGCGTCCACCTCGAGTTCGACGCCGGCGGCCTTCAGCTCCTGGCGCGGCAAGTAGATCCGGCCGCCGAGCAGGTCCTCGCGCACGTCCCGGAGGATGTTCGTCTGCTGGAGTGCGACCCCGAGGGCGTCCGCGACCCCCGAGGCGTCGCGGTGGGAGGTGGCCCGCTCGCTACCGAAGATGCCGAGCGAGAGCCGCCCGATCGTCCCGGCAACCAGGCGGCAGTAGCCGACGAGATCGTCGAACGTGTCGTAGGTGGTGCCGCGCACGTCGCTCTCGACCCCGTCGGCGAGTTCGATGAACGCCTCCAGCGGGATCGGGAACCGGCGGGCGGCGTCGGCGAGGGCGACGAAGACCGGATCATCGGAGCTGTTCATCCCCAGCTCCTCGACCTCCGCGCGGACCTGCGCCAGCCCGGCAAACTTCGCCTCCTCGGGGAGATCACCATCGCCGATGTCGTCGAAGCGGCGGGCGAGCGCGTAGACGGCGCTCAGCGCCCCCCGCTTCTCGGCCGGCAGCAGGCGGATGCCATAGGAGAAGTTGCGTGCCGCCTCCTTGGTCACAGCCTCGCAGGCGGCATACGCCTCCGCCACGGTCGGCCGGCCCGCGGGGAACTGCGCCGCGGTACTCATCGAACCTCACCCATCTCCGGAAGAACGGACTGTGCGGCGGGGACGCCGGCCTGGGTACTCGTCGCAGCGGTGCCGCCGTGGGCCGTGGAACCCGAACCGGAACCGGAACCCGAAGCGGAACCCGGCCAGGCCCCGGCCGCGCTGGTCGCGGTGGCGACGGCGGTCGCCGTGTGCGCCACCGCCGACGCTCCGGGAGCCAGCGACCGGGCCAGCGCCGCCAGCGCGAACTCGGCGACCCGTGGCTTCGTCGCCTTCGGCGGCCCACCGAGCACGTCGTAGTCGGCGCGCCGGATCGCGTCCAACGCCGCCCGGCCCCCGCCCACGAAACCGGCCAGGGCCAGCCGCAGCCGCCCGGGCACCATCGACACCAGGGGAGCGCCCTGGTCGATCACCGTACGGGCCCGAGCGACCTCGAAGGCCATCAGATGGCGCACGGCCGGACTCGCGACGGAGGCCCGCAGATCGGCCTCGGTCACCCCGAAGGTGTCCAGATCCTCCAGCGGCAGGTAGATCCGGCCGGCGGCGAGGTCCTCGGCCACGTCCTGCCAGTGCTCGGCGAGCTGCAAGGCGGTGCACACCCGGTCCGACAGCACGACCCGGTCGGGGGTCGCCAGCCCGAAGACGCCCAGCACCATCCGCCCGATCGGGTCGGCCGAGAGCGTGCAGTAGCGGACCAGGTCGTCGAAGGTCTCGTAACGGGTGACCCGCTGGTCCTGCCGGTTGGCCTCGACGAGGCGCTGGAACGGTTCGGCGGGCAGGTCACAGTCCCGCACGGTCCGCGCGAGCAGGCGCAGGACCGGCAGCTCCGGCTGCCCGCCTGTCCAGATCACCTCGAGGTCCGCCGACAACCGGTCGAGCAGGGCGAGCCGGTCGCCGACCGCCTCGTCGCCGAGGTTGTCGACGAGCCGGCTGAAGGCGTACAACGCGTTGAAGTGGGAACGAACCGCCGCGGGCAGAACGAACGGCGAGACCGGGAAGTTCTCCGCCGGGGCGGCGCGCAGCAGCTGCTCGGCGGGAGTTGCCAGGCCCGTCGCGGCCGGCTGGGCAGGCGTGCGTGATGGGCTGGTTCGGGCGTCGATGGCTGTCATACGCCTCTCCTTCGATGGCGGTCTGCACTACGGACGCGGTCGGGCCGGATCCCGCATCCCCGGGGGCCACGACCGGCGCGGACGTACCCGGAGAGCCGGGTTCGGAAGGCTCTTCGGAAGGCTCCGTGGTGGGGGTGGCTGCCTGGGTTTCGCCAAGGCGATCAGGATGCGGATCGCACCGGGTGGTCATGGGCACGATCAGCGCGGGCCGGTACGGGAGATGGGCCGGCCCTGGGCCGGTATCGGGATGAGCTCCGCCTGGCCGGCCCCCTTCGGTTGGTCCTCACAGGTCCGTGGGCGGGATGATGCTCCGGCGGCACCACCCGGGCGGCCTGCGGCCTGCGGCCGGCCGCCGCCCGTCGGCACTCTCATCGTCGGTGTCGCTCACCCCGAGGGCCGGCCGGAAAGCCGGGAGCGGCCGGGTAGACCACGCCGCGGATCATCCGAAGACACCCGCCAGCCTGCGGTACACCGACGGGATCGCACCGTGGACCCGCACCGCGCCGAGTAACCAGCGTGGCACCCAGACCTCGGCGTCGCCGCGTCCGGTGGCCGTCAGCATGCGCTGCGCGACAAGCCCGGCCGGTATAGGCCGGGGCCAGCGACGGACGTAGGGCGCGCCACGGCGGTGGAAAAATGGTGTGTCGACGACGCCGGGTAGACACAGGGTCACCGTCACACCGCGACCGGCGACCTCGGACCGCAACGCGTCGGCGAAACCGAGCAGAGCGGCCTTGGTTGCGGAATAGGCGACCTCACCGCGCACGCCCAGCGCGCCGGCGATGCTGCCCACCAGCAGGATGCGCCCCTGGCCGCGGTCGAGCATGGCCGGCAACATGGCCCGGACCAGCATCATCGGCGACAGCACGTTGACCGTGACCAGCTCCGCGATCGCGGCCGGGGACATCACCTCGAACGGGCCCGCAGCCCCGAGGCCGGCCGAGCACACCAGCAGGTCGACCTCGCCGAGAAGCTCGGTCGCCCGGGAGGAGACCATCAGTTCCGAGCCGGGACTCGACAGGTCGACCGCAATCCGGTGCCCCTCGGTCGCCGCGGCCACCTCGTCGAGCGTGGCCCCGTTGCGACCGACCAGCAGCGACCGGCATCGGTCCGCGGCCAGCAGCAGCGCGGCCTCCCGGCCGATACCGCTGGATGCTCCCGTGACGACGGCGGTCCGGGGCGGCCAGGTCGAGACGCCCGAGCCGGCCCGCATGACCAGCCCAGTAAGAGATGTAGACACTCCGTTACCGAAAGCGGGGCGAGACCGGGTGCTCACGACACACCGCTTCCGGTCATTCCCCTCACGCCGTTCTCCCCCGCGGGCACTGGTTGCACGTCACCTACAACTTTCCCTACTCGTCGCCCCGCGTTGCGAGGTGGTCCGACCGAAGGTGATTCGGTGTGGTCCGCTGGCACGAACTCGCCGGCCGGATCGTTGCGTCGGCCACCCTGGCGGGCGGCACCGATCCGAACAGCCACTGCTCATCTCATCAACGCCGGGCTCCGGATCCGCGGTGCGTTGGTAACTCCGCGCCACCGGGCTCACGACTGCCACCATTCCACCGTCCCGTCGCCGGATCGTCCATGGTCAGATGGGCGACATCGGACAGCGAGGGCCGAGCGCGACTCTGGACTCCCTATCACACTCCCCCATCCCGACCGCCCGGCGTCGCCCGATATGACAGCGGTCCGATCGATTCGGAATCTGCTCTCGGAGACCTTCTTCCGGAGACTTCGAACTGGCTCCACATCGACGACTGGGTATTGCGGACTATTTACAACCGCATTGCCTCCGGAGGAAGGACGCGGCGACGACACCTTGCCGACTCGAGGCCGGTACGCGGCATCAGGGTCATGGTCGGCCGGCTCCGACGCCAACACCCTCCCGCCAGTCCGATCCGGTCACCACAAGATCACCGGCCGTGGCGGAGGCAAAGCCGCCAAGACCTACCCCCGGCGGCAGATGTGTCGACCCGTCCGCGGCGTGCGCCGGACAGGCGGAAGGCTCATCATCCAAACACTGATCCATCCTCCACACGCGACCACCCTACCGCCCCAGACAAACAAGAGCGAAAGCGGCATTTGCCACGACCAAATAGACGGACCACCATCTACGAACGTCTGAAGAGTGAGATGAGGCACATGAACCGCGAAGGTGGGTGGATACGAAGGGGTGATGCGCCGGATCGCTCACGATCCGGCGCATACAGTCGTCAGTGGAGCCGGACGGAGGCCAGGTCCGGCGCGGGAGGCGGGTGAGACGCCGCGGCCTCCCGGCACGCGGGACGTTCCCCGTGCGCCGGGCAAGATGTCGCGACCGGACCCGCGTCGGCGACCGGGGCATCCTGTGACCCGGTCAGGTCGGCACCGGAGGGAGACCTGTCACTTTCATGCCCCTCATCACCCACCGCGCCGCAGCCGCCGGAGCCAGCGGCGGAGGCCGCGCCAGAGTCAGCGGCGGAGACGGAGACGGAGACGGAGACGGCGGGATCGTCACCGAGAGCGGCGAGGGCGGCGGCCACGATCTCCCCCTGCTCCGCGGCGGAGACCAGGGGGGTGAATGTCCTCGGTACCTGCGAGACGAGGACCCGGAGGCGCTCGGAGCAGGTGACCGCTTCGCCCGTGCCGCCGCGCTCCTCGTCGGCGCTGGTGGACTGCCGGGCGGCGGCCTGGGCACGTTCGATCGCCATCCCGATGATCCCCCCCCGCAGGGACCCGACCGCGCAGTACGCGCGCAGCAACCCGAGATGGGTGGGAGCCGGCCCCGCGAGCCCGTGCACGAGGGCCTGCTGCAGCGACAGGATGTCGCTCTTGCCGATCTTGCGGTGGATCACCGAGGGGTCGTCGGCGAAGACGAGCAGCACGCCATCGGGGCCCGCCAGGGCCTCGACGAATCGCTCGATGATGACCCGGGGGGACGGCGGCGGGGACTGCCGAACGAGATCGACGAGTCGACCCAGCTCGGACACGAAGGGCTCCAGCAGGGCGTCGAGGATCGTCTCCTTCGACGGAAAGTGGTAGTAGAGCGCTGCCTTCGTCACTCCCAGGCGCTCGGAGATGTCCCGCACCGAGGTGCCGGCATACCCCTGTTCGCTGAAGAGGCTCATGGCGGCGGCAAGGATCCGCGATCTGGTATCGCCCCGTGGATCGGGCGATGCCGGCTCGGTCATGGCGGCCCTGCACCCCCCCGATCGAGTCCGCGACGGATGTTACTCTCAACTCTACCTACTGAACGACCGGTAAGTTTCTCAGCAGCAAATCGTCAGCACGACGTCGCAGGTAGCGACACCACCGATCACCAACGCCCGAGGGGAAACCGTGGCCTCGCTCGCCCGCTGGTGCTTCCGACACCGTCGGCTCGTCCTGTTCCTGTGGATCGTCGCGCTGCTCGGGCTCGGCGGCATCAGCCAGGTAGCCGGAAGTAGTTACAAGGACGCCTTCTCCCTGCCCGGCACCGATTCGCAGAAGGCCATCGACCTCCTGCAACGCGACTTCCCGGCGGCGTCGGGAGACAGCGCCACCATCGTGCTGCACAGTGACAAAGCTCGCATCACCGATCGGGCCATCTCCGATCCGGCCAGCGAGATGCTCGGCAGGCTCGCCAAGATCCCGCACGTCACCGAGGTCACGAGCCCTTACGGCCCGCGGGGCGCCGCCCAGATCAGCAAAGACGGGCACACAGCCTTCGCGACCGTCAACTTCGACCTGCAGGGCATCGAGCTGCCCAAGGAGAACATCGAGCAGCTGGTCGACATCGCTCGAAGCTACGGCAGGGACGACCAGCAGGTGGAGGCGACCGGTCAGGTCGTCGCGGTCATCGAGCAGCAGGAGCAGAGCTACAGCGAGCTGATCGGCATCATCGCCGCGGCGATCATCCTCTTCGTCGCCTTCGGCTCGTTGCTGGCCGTCACCCTGCCCCTGATCACCGCCATCATGGCCCTCGGGGTCGGCAGCATCCTGATCATCCTGCTCTCCCACGTCCTCACGATCGCCGAGTTCAGCCCGGTCCTCGCGACCCTGATCGGACTGGGCGTCGGCATCGACTACGCCCTGTTCATCGTCAACCGGCACCGCATCGGCCTACGCGCCGGCAAGAGCCCGGAGGAGGCCACGGTCACCGCGGTCAACACCTCCGGGCGCGCCGTGCTCTTCGCCGGCATGACCGTCTGCATCGCGCTGCTCGGCATGTTCACACTCGGTGTGAGCTTCCTCTACGGCGTGGCGATCTCGGCGGCGGTGGCCGTGGCGATGACGATGACCGCGGCAGTCACCCTGCTGCCAGCTCTGCTCGGCTTCTACGGCATGAAGGTGCTCAACCGGCGCGACCGGCGCAGGCTGGCCGAGGATGGCCCGGTGCACGAAAGCACCTCGGGCTTCTGGTGGCACTGGGCGAAGCGGCTGGAGGGACGGCCCCAGCTGTTCGCGGTGGTCAGCGCGGTGGTCATCGCCGTCATCGCGATCCCGTTCTTCTCGCTGCGGCTCGGCTCGTCCGACCTCGGCAACGGCGACCCCTCCAAGACCACCAAGCGCGGCTACGACCTGCTGGCCGAGGGCTTCGGACCGGGGTTCAACGGCCCGTTCAGCATCGTCGCCGAGATCCATTCGCCGCGGGACACGGCAAGCCTCGACGCCGTGGTGGCAGCGGCTCGCGCGACACCGGGCGTCGCCTCCGTCTCGGCTCCGCGGCCGAGCCCCAACGGGCAGGCGGCGATCGCCACCCTGTACCCGACGACGAGCCCGCAGGCCGAGGCGACCTCGAAGCTGCTCAACCAGCTGCGCGACCACGTGATCCCGCAGGCGAACCAGGCCGGCACCGGCATCTACGTCGGCGGCATCACAGCCATCTTCGAGGACTTCTCCAGCACGCTGTCGGGCAAGCTGCCGCTGTTCATCGGGATCGTGGTTCTCCTCGCCTTCCTGCTGCTGGTGGCGGTGTTCCGCAGCCTGCTGGTCCCGTTGACCGCCTCGCTGATGAACCTGCTCGCGGTCGGGGCGGCCTTCGGCGTGGTCGTCGCGGTGTTCCAGTGGGGCTGGGGCGCGTCACTGTTCAGCATCAGCGGCGGCCCGGTCGAGGCGTTCATCCCGGTGATCCTCTTCGCGATCCTGTTCGGCCTGTCCATGGACTACGAGGTGTTCCTGGTCAGCCGGATGCACGAGGAGTGGACCGCGCGCCGGGACAACCGGATCGCCGTC
The DNA here is from genome assembly GCF_977927595.1 of Frankia sp. CcWB3. Taxonomy (NCBI): domain Bacteria; kingdom Bacillati; phylum Actinomycetota; class Actinomycetes; order Frankiales; family Frankiaceae; genus Frankia; species Frankia sp. CcWB3. The sequence continues at coordinate 8,987 of NZ_CDWRCK010000019.1, read as the reverse complement.
TCGCTCGGCCAGGCCGAGACCGGCCGGGTCATCTCCGCGGCCGGCGCGATTATGATCCTGGTCTTCGCCTCGTTCATCCTCGGCGACGAACGGGTGATCAAGCTGATGGGCCTCGGGCTCTCGACGGCGATCCTCATCGACGCCTTCATCATCCGGACCGTGCTGGTGCCATCGCTGATGCACATCTTCGGCACGGCGAACTGGTGGGTACCAGCCTGGCTCGACCGGGTCCTGCCGCGGATCTCCGTCGAGTCCGCCGAGGATCTGGAGGAGATCCGGCACACTCCGCTGCCCGAGGACGCCGTCGCGGGCCGTCCCGCGGCCGGGGTGCCGGCCCGCCCGCTTCCCGGGCAGGCGGCCCGCGAGGAGCGGAGCTCACGCACCGGCGAACCCATGCGCTGATCTTCACGGGACCGCCCGAACAGTGCGGGACCGCCCGAACAGTGACAGCCCGCGGGGCGCCCGCCTGGCCGGCCGGGATCGGCCAAGACGGTGAGCCGGCCGAGGACACGTTCGTCGCCGAACGGATCCGGAGCAGGCCGTGATGCGCCACCGTCACGGCACTGACAAGATCGTCAAGGTCATAGCGAGTGATCAGAAGCCAGCCCGACCCAGAGGATGTTGACCACCGCGTTCACGTCCGCGTGCGCGGTAGGCCCGCACTCCACGCAGGTGCGGGAGGCGTCCGCAGGGTCCCGCCGCGCGTCGCGGCATCCGTCATGGTCGGAACAGTAACCGATGTATCTCGAACACGCCGCGGACGGCACCGGAAATAAACAAGTAAGAAACAGGAAATAATCCGACAATAAGCAAAGGTGGAATCGCGGGCCTTAACACGAAACTGCACTCGGCGGAGCGTCCTTCGGATCGGGGACTTCACCGGCAGTGACCTGGCCACGCGTATCCCCGACTTCGACGGCCTTCTGCGCCGGAGAGCACAGTTCGTCACGGCATCGTGAGTGCCGTCGAACGGGTGGCAGAGACCGAGGGAGTGGCGGGGATCAAGCGGGTGGCGGAGGTCGCGCCCATCGACATCGAAGGAACCACGAGCGCGACCGCGGCGGTACTGGGCACGTTGTTCCCCTATGCCCGGGCCCGGTTGGGGGCGTGGGTGCGCGACCGTCACGCCGAGCCGGCGGTGCGCCGGATCCTCGCCGAGACGCCGACGGTCATGCCTCCATCGCCTCGTTCGCCGAGCTGGACATCATCACCGCGCCACGTGCGGATGGCCCCGCGAGCGCCTGAGCCGCGCCCGCGCCCGCGCCCCGAGCATCCGGCCCACCGAGCGACGCGACGCTCACCGGACCACCGACGGGCTCGGGAATCTGATTACCGAACTCCAGGTATCCGCCGCGCTGCGGCGCCCCCCGCAGGGCCGCGGCGGCACGGACCCGTCGCGCGTGCGGGGGCGGCAGCAACCCGCCCACCTCGTCCACAGGGACGAACGCGCAGTTGATGATCTCGTCCATGTCCAGCCGGATGCGCTCCCGCCATGAGGCGGGCAGCGCACCGCCGTCGAAGACGAAGGCCAGCATCTCGCTGTCGAGCCATCCGTCGTTAAGACAGGGCGCCCAGTCGATCGCGAGCAGACCACCGATCGGTGGGGCGATACCGAGCTCCTCGGCGACCTCCCGTACACACGCCGAGTAGGGCGATTCCCCCGGTTCGACAAAGCCTCCCGGAATGTCCCAGTCTGGCTTGTACGACGGTTCAACGAGCAGTATGCGGTCTTCTTCATCGAAGAACAGGACACCCGCCGCAGCGTAGGGTCGCGCCATCGGAGGTCGGTTCAAGCTCGCCTCAGTGCCACGGTCAGGACGCTGCCGTGGGGTGGCCGGCGGCTTCGAGGACATCACCGACCGCAGCATCAGGCCGTCACCGGGCACGCCGGCCGGGTCCGGCAGAGCCCGGTCGACTAGGGAAAAGTCAAGATCCTTCTTCATATTATCACACACTTCACATAGTACTGACGAACGGAATTGATGTTCCTGCCGCCGACTGGTGGGCGACGCGGTGGGCCACTAACGATAGGCGACCACGAAGGGGCGCGACCCGCCAGCGTTTCGCGGAACTAAGGGGACGTAATGAAGTAACAAATACGTGATCGAGAGCATCATCGCAGGTCACAGGCCTGTGGAGGGTTCGAAACGCGCAAGTTATTTCATTTCGACTCCTAAGGCAAAAAATAATGAAGACGAACCGGTGAGGAGAGCGGGTGCGGTTACCTCGCCGATCCGTATCCGCAACGCGGACCGGACAGCGATACAACAGAAAGAATTGTGTCGATAGCTGTCGGTGACGGAGGTGGCCGGTCAACGCGGAACGGACCGGGAGAACGGGCCGAGGTGAGCGGGCTCGCCGGGGGCGGTGGCCCCGCCATGGACCATGCACCACAGGTCATGCACCACAACATCACAGGTCGAGCCCGATGTCGTCCCGGTGCGGTCCTGGGCTCAGCTCGAGGCTGTCCGGCCAGGATGCGCTGAACGAGTACATCCGGCACAACGGAAGCGCGATCTTCGCGATCCCGCCAGGCTTCCGGGCCGGCACGAAGGACTACTGGGGCAGCGGCCTGTTCACCTGATCGATGCCGATCGATACCTATCGACACTGAATTGATACCGACTGATACTGATTGACGCCCTAGATGATCAAAATGGACACAACGAGCGCCGTCGAGGGCTGCTTCTCCTGCCTCGGCAACGCATCATTGGACGGGCTGCCGCCCCGGGAGCGCATCCTGGTCGATCCCGGCTGGCGGGTCACGCACACGATCAGGACCGCCCTGCCGGGTTGGCTGGTTGTCGTCGCCCGGCGTCACGTCACCACGATGGCCGAGCTCACCGCGGCGGAGGCCGCCGAATGGGTCTCCCCCACGGTGATGGACGACCTCGCGGCAAGACTGACCGCCTCCCTCGCGGCCGCCTCGGAGTGACGGACGGCGCACCGCAGCTCATCGAGAGCTGAGGGCTGCATCTGGACGCCCGTCGGCGGGTATCCATTCCTCCGAAAGGAGACCGCTTCCCCCGACGGGAGATTCCCGGTCGACCGCAGGAGGTGGATGAGGTGGATCAGGTGACGCCAACCCCGAGCAACCTGAAGATCGTCGTGGTGAGAGCCACGGGGAATGTCGGCACGAGCGTGCTGGCGGCCCTCGGCCGGTCGACCGAGGTCGGCTCCCTGGTCGGGGTATCCCGCCGCAACCCGACATGGACGGCGCCGAAGACCCAGTGGGCACAGGCCGATGTCGTCACGGATGACCTCGCCCCGCTGTTCCAGGGCGCCGACGTCGTGATCCACCTGGCCTGGTTGTTCCAGCCCACCCACAACCCCTTGACCACATGGCGGACCAATGTCCTGGGATCCATCCGCGTGTTCGAGGCCGTAGCCCGAGCCGGCGTGCCCGCGCTGGTGCATGCCTCATCGGTCGGCGCCTACTCGCCCGCCGCCCGGGAAGGCGCCGTCGACGAAGGATGGCCGACCCACGGCTGGCCCGAGGCCGCCTACACCCGGGAGAAGGCGTATCTGGAGCGGGTCCTCGACACCTTCGAACGTGACCGTCCGGGCATCCGGGTGGTGCGGCTGCGGCCCGGGTTCATCTTCAAGCGGGAGGCGGCCAGCCAGCAACGGCGCCTGCTCGCTGGGCCGTTGCTGCCCGGCCGGGTGGTACGGCCGGCAGCGGCGCCCACGCACCCGGCGACGGTGCCCGTGCTGCCAGATCTGCCGGGGCTGCGCTTCCAGGTGGTGCACTCCTCCGACGTCGCGGACGCCTACCGGTTGGCGGCCCTGACCGGGGCCCGCGGCGCCTTCAACATCGCGGCCGACCCGGTGGTCGACGTACCCCTGCTCGCCGACATCCTCAATGCGAGGATCATCCGGATGCCGGCCGGCCTGGCCCGGGGCGCTCTGGCTACCGCCTGGCACCTGCATCTGGTGCCCGCCTCCCCGCAACTCTTCGACGCCGTCCTACATCTACCGATCATGGACACTGCCCGGGCCCGGGCAGAGCTCGGCTGGTCGCCCCGCCACGACGCCCGCGCCGCGATCGGCAGCTTCCTCACCGGCCTGCGCGAGGGCGCGGGCCTGTCCACACCCCCGCTCATGCCAAGCACCGCGCGGGGCCGGTGGGAGGAGGTCCGCACCGGCATGGGGCAGCGGGCCTGACGCGGGCGCTACCCCTGCTCGCGGGCGGCGAGAATCGCCGCCAGGGCGGCGGTGAGGTGGGTCTCGGCGGTAGCCTTGTCGAGGCCGAGATCGTGGAGCACGCCGGTGCCGTCCTCGAGTTCCAGCAGGGCGAGCAGGATGTGCTCGGTCCCGACGTGGTTGTGCCCCAGCCGCAGGGCCTCCCGGAACGTCAGCTCCAACGCCTTCTTCGCCTTGGTGTCGAACGGGACGAGGTTCGGCACCTGCTCGGCCGGCGGCGGCAGCGCCGCGGTGGCGGCTACCCGGACGGCTTCCAGTGACACACCCTGCGCGACGATCGCCTGGGCAGCCAGCGCGTCCGGCTCGATCAGCAGCCCGAGTACCAGATGCTCGGGCCCGATCTCGGCGTTGTTCGCTGCTCGGGCCTCGTTCTGCGCCGCCATCACGACGTTTCTGGCCCGCTCGGTGTACCGGCTGAATCCCTGACCGGGATCGAGGGCCGATGGTTCGCCGGGGGTCTTCGGCACGAAACGCTTCTGTGCCGCCTGCTTACTGACACCCATGCTCCTGCCGATGTCCGTCCAGGAAGCGCCGGAGCGACGGGCCTGGTCGACGAAATGGCCGATCAGATGGTCGGCCACGTCCCCGAGATGATCGGCGGCGAGGACCGCGCTGGAGAGCTGTTCGAGGGCGTCGGTGTGCACCTTCTTGATCGCTTCGATCAGGTCGTCGAGGCGCACCGGAGAGGTCATGCCAACGGGTTCGATCATTCGTCAACCTAAGGTTGATGGTAAAGATCATTCGAGATGATCGACGACGAAACCGCCCGGGGTGGCGAGGCCGGCGTCGAAGGCGGCGACGATCGCGCCGGCCCGGTCCCGTACCTCCAACTTGAGGAAGATGCTGCCCACATGCGCCTTCACGGTGCGCTCGCTGACCCGCAGCGCCAGCGCGATCTCCCGGTTGGTGGCGCCACGGGCCATCGCCCGCAGCACCTGGCGCTCGCGGTCGGACAGCCGCTCCATCCGGCGGCGCAACGACGGGTCGGCGGTGGGTGCGGCACGTAACGCGCCGAGCAGCCGCTCACTGGCCGACGGGTCGATCCACGAGCCGCCCGCGGCGACCAGTCGGATCGCCCGGACAATGTCATCCGCGGGCCGGTCCTTCAGGATGAATCCGGCCGCACCGGCGGCCATGACCCCCCAGAGCGCGTCGTCGTCGCTGAAGGTGGTGAGCACGAGGACGGGCGGATGCGGGCCGAGCCTGGCAAGCGCGCGCATCGCGTCGACGCCATCCATCCGGGTCATCCGGATGTCGAGGAGAACGACATCCGGGCGCAGCGACCGCACGGCGGCCACCACCTCGTCGCCATCCGACCGTTCCCCGACGATCTCGATCGCGGCCACCCCACCCGGCCCGTCGCCGTTCTCCGCACCGAGCACGAGCGCCAGTCCCGCCCTGATCAACTCCTGGTCGTCGACGAGCAGAACCCGGATCGGCGGCAGCGGGCCCGGGAGTTCAGCCATCCCGTACCGCCGGCCGCCTGGGTGCCGGGTACGGCGGCTCCGGCCGCAAGGACTCCGGCCACAGGGGCTCTGGCACGGCGCCTCCCACCGGGATGCCGGCGGCCACCACCCAGGCGCCGTCCCGAGGGCCCGCGTCGAAGGTCCCACCGAGCGCGTGGATCCGTTCGGCGATCCCGGTCAGGCCCATCCCCCGGCCCCCTGGACGGAGGCGTCGGCGCGAGATTCGGACGAACCCTCCAGCGTGCCACCTAGGCCACCCGAAGCACCCGTGCCACCCGAGGCGCCCAAGACGCCTGATGCGCCCAGATGACGCTGCCGCACCCCACCCGCCGGAAGATCGTTTCTGACGGTCACCCCGACAACGCGCGGACCGATGTCGAGCCGCACCCACGTCGGCGCGGCGTCGGCATGGTGCAGCACGTTCGCGAGCGCCTCCCGCACCGTCCGGAACAACACCGAGCCTGCCGCCTGGTCGAGCGTCCCGACGTCGCCCTCCACCTCGAGCCGCACGGGAAGGCCGCTGCGTCGGTAACCCGCCACGAGATCTCCGATGTCCTGCGCCGCCGGCAGCGGTCCGGGCCCGGGCCCGGACCGCATCGGCCCCGCGTCCTCCCGCAGCAGCCCGACGACCCGCCGGATCCCCGCGAGGCTCTCCCGGCTGACCTCCTCCGCTCGGGCCAGGGCCTCGTCGGCGAGGGCCGGCGCGCGCCGCATCGTCCGGCGCGCGCCGGTGATGTTCAGCAGCGCCACCGCCAGCGAGTGCGCCACCAGGTCGTGGACGTCCTGCGCGATCCGCCGCCGCTCGTCCGCCGCCGCAGCAGCAACCAGCCTGCTCTGCGCCTCGGTCAACTCCTCGGCCAGCTCCCGGGTCCGCCGCAGGATGAAACCGGTGCCCGTGCCGTACAGCAGGGCCGCGACCCAGACCAGGAATCCGTCTGTGAAGTGGTCACCCTCGGCGTCTGGACTCCCCATCCAATACTGCGCCACCGTCATGCCGACGCCCACGGCGAACACCACGGCGTTGAGCGGCACCAACGCGGACCGTAACGCGACCCAGGTCGCCGTGGTGACGGCGAGCAGCAGCACCATCTTCGGCGCGTGGGCGGCCTCCAGCAGGCCGATCAGCGTCAGATTCCAGCCGACGCCGAGCAGGGTCGGCACCCGGGCAGTCGTGATCTCCACCGCGGCGGGGACAAGCACGAGAGCCACCAGTGCGAGCCGCACCGGATCGGCACCCACCATGATCATCAAGAGCGTCGCGGCGACGGCGGTCATGGCGTGGACGACCACATTCGCCGATCGGGCCATCCGGGCCGCGGGGGCCCCACCGCTGCCGGACGGGCGCGAGGGCGGTGCCGGTGTTCCCGTCGGCGATGTTGGCGGCGCGGGTGACGGCGGCGCGGGTGACGGCGCCTTCCGGGCTCGCGGTGGGAACCGACGCGGGACACCTCCGAGTGCAGCAGGCCAGCCGGCACGGCGATCCGTCCCGGGACCGTGCCCGGGAGGGATCGCCGTGCCGGGCCCGACGCCGGCATCCGGGCCGGCCACACCGTCACGCATCGCCCTCCGACGGTACGACGCAGCACCGCGCTCCCGCCTTGTACCACGGTCCAGGTCCGCATCAGACCGGCGAACGGGGTGGGAATCGGTCGAGGTGCCCACCGGTCGTGCCCGGCGGCCCGATGGCATGGACGGCGGGAGCTGGCGTACTCGGATCGACCAGGCCGGACGATGCGCGGCTCGCGGACACGGTGGCTCGCCGGGCACGGCGGGGTGCCGGACCCGTAGGTGGGCCCGTTGCGCGTCCGGCCCCCGCTAAGGTGAGGTGACCTTGACTTCGACCCCGTCGGTCCGGATCCCCGGACCCCCGCATCCTCGCGACCCGGACACCGGACACCGCGGACACCGCGGACACCGACAAGTCCCGGCTCCGCCCCAGGCCGGGGGTGGGCCGGCCGCCCGGCTGGTCGCCCGGCGCCGGGTGGTGGCTCTCGCCGTCCTGATCGTCCTGGTGTGCCTGACGGCGCTGCGGATAGCCGTCGGCGGTACCCTGGCCGGGAGCGGCGACACCCCGCCGAACGCCGAATCGAGACGCGCCGCGGCGGTGCTCGCCGAGCGTTTCGGTGTCGCGCCCACCGGCGTCGTCCTGGTCGTCGGGGCCGTCGACGGCAGGGTGGACGACACCGCCGTCACCGACGCGGCCGGGGCGTTGCGCGCGCGGCTGGCCGGCACGCCCGGGGTCGTCTCGGTCGTCTCCTACTGGGACACCGGTGCCACCTCGCTGCGGTCCACCGACGGGCGCTACGGCTTGATGCTCGCGAGCCTCGCCGGCGACGACGCCGACCGCGAGGACCTCGCCCACCAGCTCGCCGACACGTTGCGCGTCCCCGCAGCCCCCGCCGGCTCCGCCCGCGCCGACGGACCGGTGACGGTCGGGGTGACCGGTTCGGACGTGGTCGGCGCTGAGACGAGCAAGCGCAGCACGTCGGATCTCGCCCGCGCGGAACTGGTCGCCTTCCCCGTGCTCCTGCTGCTGGTCGTCTACCTGCGGCGCATCCGGCTCGCGTTCGTTCCCGTCGTCGCCGGCGGGGTCGCGGTGTTCGCGGCGATCAACGTCGTCGGACTGCTCGCCGCCGTCACCTCGATGTCGCCCTTCACCACCAACATCACGGTGGGTCTCGGTCTCGGGCTCTCGATCGACTACTCATTGCTGCTGATCGCCCGGTACCGCGAGGAACTGGCCGGCGAGCCGACCGTGCCGCCGACGGAACGGACAGCGCAGACGGAGCAGACAGCGCAGACGGAGCAGACGGAGCAGACGGAGCAGACGGAGCAGACGGAGCTAGCAGACCGCGGCAGGCGGGATGCGGCGCTTGCCCGCACGATCCGGGCGGCGGGCCGGACGGTCGTCTTCTCGGCCGCCACCGTCGCCATCGCCCTCATCGGGCTCGCTCTCTTCCCGCTGCCGTTCCTCCGGTCGATGGCGTACGCCGGCATGGCGGCCACCGCGCTCGCCGGATTGTCGGCCGTCCTCGTGGTGCCCGTCCTGCTCGCGGCCCTCGGCGATCGGGTGATCGCCCGCCCGTCGCGGCGCTGGTGGCGGGAGCGGCGCGGGGACGGGGAACGGCCGGACGGCGCCGCGGCCGCACCGGCGGCACCGGCGGCACCGGCGGCACCGGCCGCACCGGCCGAACCGGCCGAACCGGCCTTCTGGTACCGGACCGCGATCGCCGTCATGCGCCGGCCGGTCCTGGTCCTCGTGCCGACGGTCGCGCTGTTCGTGCTCGTGGCCGTTCCGATCGGCCATCTCTCCCTGGG
>NZ_CDWRCK010000018.1:1578-28912 GCF_977927595.1 Frankia sp. CcWB3 | reverse complement strand
GTCGGGGCCGGGGCGGACGCCGGGGGCTTGGTGCAGGCCAGGGTCAACGTCACCGTCGTGGAATGGCGTGGGCGCTGTCCGGCGGGGGAGTACGCCGACACCTTGCTGGTCTCGCCGTTGGCGCACGACCCGTTGACCGCGGTGGAGGTGAAGCCGGCGAAGCTGAGCTGCCACTTGGCGTCCGACTCGGTCATTCCGATGACGCCGGGTACCTGCGCGCAATCCTCGACCTGCAGGTTGATCGTGGTCGTTTTGGCGATCTTTCCCGACTTCGGGGACTGCTGCGCGACGGTGTCGACCGCACCGGCACCGTAACACCCGAAGGCCTTACTGAGGTGCGTGAAGCCCGCCGACCTCAGGGTGTTCTCCGCCGTGGTGAACGAGCTGCCCTCGGTGTTGGGAACGGTCGCCGTGCCGTCGTCGGTGGGCGACGGGGACGGGCTGCTCCGCGCCGTCGGGCTGTTCGTCGGCGTGGCCCCTGTGGGGCTAGCCGCAGCCGCCGTACCGGCGCCGGGGGAGGGAGATCCCTTCGCGCTGGGCCGCGGGGTCGCCCCGCCCCCGGAGAGGCTCGTCGGGTTGACCCCAACGGCCACGCCCGGAGCGGCGGCTCCGCTGGTTCTGAAGCCGGAACCGCCCGAGGCTGCCGCGGCGGACACCCCGGCGGGACCGTCCGCGCTCAGTTCCGCGCCGGTGCCCCCGCTGGAGGCGAGCGCCCAGGCGCCGGCACCGGCGACGAGGGCGACGACAAGGCCCGCACCCGCCGCGATCCGGCTACGCCGCCGCCGGTCGGCGGCCGCCCGCGAGGCGGCCGCGGCCCCACCGATCGGGGGGCCGGGTTGGTGGTTCGCCGGGATCGCCGACATGACTGTGTTCGTGTCCGCGGCCGGAGCGTCGGAGCGGGCCGGGATCCGCAGCGCCGGCTGTATGCCGGTCGGGGCGTCACCGTCCCACCCTCCCCGGCCGCCGGCGGCCGGGGCCATCCGGGTGCGCTCGACGCCGCCATCCCGTCCACCGGTCTTCGTGCCACCGGTCTTCGTGGCGGTGGTCAGCAGACTGCCCGCGATCTGCGTGTGCTCCAGGTCGGACCAGTCAGGCGCGGCGGATGCGCCGACCACGCCTCCCGTGCCCGCCGCCGCGGCCACGGCGGCGGAGCGCACCACGCGCTGCGTTCCCGTGGCGGGGGAATGATTGTCGGCCCGGGCCGCGGACGCGCCGGCGAGTGCGGAGAGCTGGATTCGGTTGTCATGGTCGGCATGGCTGCCTGGCCTGGACGCGTAGCCGGTCCCCCAACGGCTGGCCTCGAGCGCCTCGACCAGGTCCTCGGCCGCATCGGCGGCGCTCACGGGCCGCTGCCTCGGGGACTTGGCGAGCATTCCGGCCAGCACACCCCACACCGGCGCCGGCACACCCTGAATGGGCTGGGGCTGTTTTTCGCGGTGCGCCTGCAGGAGCTCGGCCGGGTTGGGGGAGTCGAACGGCGGCGAACCCGCGAGAAGCTCGTACAGCACGACTCCCACCGAGTACACGTCCGCTGCCGGGGTCGGTGGCGCGCCCGTGCTCAGCTCGGGGGCCATGTAGAGCGGGGTCCCGATCGGTCCGGTGGTGCTGGTCCGGGACGAACCATTGATCATCTGGGCGATCCCGAAGTCGGTCAGGCGCACGATCGGATGAGCCGGATCGGAGGTGTCGATGAGTATGTTCTCGGGTTTGACGTCCCGGTGGACGACGTCGGCGGCGTGCACGCTGTCGAGCGCCCACAGGGTGCCGACGACGAGCCGGACCGCCTCCTCCACCGGCCGAGGCCCGAACTCGCGCAGATGGGCCCGCAGGTCGGGACCGTCAACCAGATCCATGACTATGGCGAGCACATCGGGTTCGTTCACCAGATCGCGTACGGCGACGAGATCCGGGCTGTCGAGGTCGATCAGAAGGTCCCACTCACGCAGGAATCGCTCCACGATCTTGGGATCGTCGGCGAGCTCGGGGCGCAGTACCTTGATGGCCACGGGAGCACCGTCCGAGACGGCGGCGCCCCGCCAGACCTGGCCGGTCGTACCCTGCCCGAGTACCTCGTGCAGCACGTACCGCGAACCCAGTTTGCGCACCGCGCGTTGTCCCCTTCTTTGGCGCCGCCCGGGGCGGCCGAGCCTACGGCGGCGCCGCTGCGGGCGGCGGCGGCCCGTGGGCGGAGCCCGGAGCGTCATCCGGACGAGCGCACCAGCGCGCGGGCGAGCTGTATTGCTTGCACTAGATGCCAATACCCGCATGGGTCATCCGGCCTACTGTTCCGATCATCCGAGACGGACGACTCGAACAGGCTACGACGTAGGGCGGCGAAGCCGCGCGGCGGGGGATACCCCTGCGCGGTAGAGCCGCCGCCCGCCACCGGCAGATGTAGCCCGGGCAGTCGTGGGCGTGGGGTCCGAATGGGGGATTCAAAATGGCGAATGGCAAGAACGGCCGACGAAAAAGGTCTGGTCGCGTGTTTTGTGGCCGAGGAAAAGTTGTGGCGGTCCACCGTTGGTGACCGACGTCCGGTGGTCGGCGGTTGGTGGCGGGTGGATGCAGGCGGGTGGGTGTGTCAGCCGACGGTCGGTGTCGAGAGCCGGGCCGCCGCGGCGAGGACCGCCGCGCCGTGCCGGCGTCCCGGCGACCGGGTGAGCCGCTCCACCGGCCCCGACAGGGACACTGCCGCGATCACTGTTCCCGGGCCGTCGTGCACCGGGGCGGACACGGACGCCAACCCCCTCTCGCGTTCCCCGATGCTCTCCGCCCAGCCACGATCGCGCACCCGGCGGAGGACGGCTTCGTCGAACAGGGCTCCGGCGAGCAGTTCCGGCTCGGGATGTGCCGCGAAGGCGAGGAGGACCTGAGCGCCGGATCCCGCCGTCATCGGGAGCGTGGCGCCGACGGGCACGGTGTCGCGCAGGCCGCTGGCGCGTTCGGAGGCGGCGACGCAGTGGCGCAGGGCCCCGCGCCGCACATAGAGCTGGGCACTTTCTCCGGTCATCTCGCGAAGCTCGGTGAGAACCCGGCCGGCCCGATCCAGCAGGTCCCACGGCAGGGGGGTCGGGGTCCCGGCGGCGAGCCGCGGCCCGGGGACGAAGCGGCCGTCGGCGGTCCGGCCAAGGAGGCGGTGGACCTCGAGAGCGTGTGCCAGCCGATGCGCCGTCGCGCGGGTGAGCCCGGTTCGGGCCACCAGATCAGCGAGTGACGCCGGTCCCGCCTCGACGGCGGTCAGCACGAGGGCTGCTTTGTCCAGGACTCCGACTCCGCTAAGCTGTTTCACACATTGATACTGTCATCCTACATCATGAGACAACAGGCTGTGGGGCAGGGAAGCTCATCGCCACGCCAGAAGAGGGGAGAATGGGTCGACCATGGGGCGCACACTTGCGGAAAAGGTCTGGGACGCCCACGTGGTGCGGCGCGCCGACGGCGAACCGGATCTGCTGTACATCGATCTGCACCTGGTTCACGAGGTCACCTCGCCGCAGGCGTTCGAGGCCCTGCGGCTGGCCGGGCGGCCCGTGCGGCGTCCGGAGCTGACCCTCGCCACCGAGGATCACAACGTCCCCACCACCGACACGCTGGCGCCGATCGCCGATCCGATCTCGGCGGCTCAGGTGGAGGCGCTGCGGAAGAACTGCGCCGAGTTTGGGGTGCGGCTGTACCCGATGAACGACCCGGGCCAGGGCATCGTGCACGTCGTCGGCCCACAGCTCGGGCTGTCCCAGCCCGGCATGACGATCGTTTGCGGTGACAGCCACACCTCCACCCATGGCGCGTTCGGGGCGCTGGCTTTCGGGATCGGCACCAGCCAGGTCGAGCACGTCCTCGCGACCCAGACGTTGCCGCAGCGCAGGCCGAAGACGACGGCGATCACCGTGGCAGGCGACCTGCCCGTCGGGGTCACCGCGAAGGATCTCATCCTGGCGATCATTGCGCGGATCGGCACCGGCGGTGGTGCCGGCCACGTCATCGAGTACCGCGGTGCGGCGATCCGGGCCCTGCCGATGGAGGGCCGGATGACGGTCTGCAACATGTCCATCGAGGCCGGCGCGCGCGCCGGGATGATCGCGCCCGACGACGTCACGTTCGAGTATCTCGCCGGGCGGCCGCATGTCGCCACCGGTGCCGCCTGGGAGGAAGCGGTGGCCTACTGGCGTACCCTCGCCTCCGACTCCGACGCGGCCTTCGACCGGGAGGTCGTGATCGATGCCGTGAGCCTCACGCCCTACGTCACCTGGGGCACCAACCCGGGCCAGGCCGCACCGCTCGGATCGCTGGTTCCCGCGCCCGCCGACTACCCGGACGCGGCCGCGCGGGCCTCGGTCGAACGAGCGCTGACCTACATGGGCCTCACCCCCGGCACCCCGTTGTCCGACGTCGCCGTCGACACGGTGTTCATCGGATCGTGCACCAACGGGCGCCTGAGCGACCTGCGCGCCGCCGCCGACGTGCTGCGCGGCCGGCGGGTGAGCGAGGGGGTCCGGGTCCTGGTCGTTCCCGGCTCCATGGCGGTGAAGGCGCAGGCCGAGGCGGAGGGGCTCGACGAGGTCTTTCGGGCTGCGGGAGCGCAGTGGCGCAGCGCCGGCTGTTCGATGTGCCTCGGCATGAACCCCGACACGCTCCGGCCCGGCGAGCGCAGTGCCTCGACGTCGAACCGCAACTTCGAAGGCCGGCAGGGGCCGGGTGGGCGCACCCATCTCGTCTCGCCCGCGGTCGCCGCGGCCACCGCCGTGACCGGTCGGCTGACCGCTCCGGCGGATCTGTAGCGCGCCCGGCGTGGATCGTCGGTCCACGCACGACGGCGACCGTCGTTCATCCACGACTTCTTCGAGAGGGGAGCGTTTCCGCGATGGAGGCGTTCACGATTCACACCGGGCGCGCGGTGCCGCTGCGCCGCAGCGACGTCGATACCGATCAGATCATTCCGAGTGAGTGGCTCAAGCGGATCGAGCGGACGGGGTTCGGCGCCGGCCTGTTCGCGCAGTGGCGCGCCGACGACGGCTTCGTGCTGAACAACCCGGTGTACGCCGCGGCGTCGATCCTGCTGGCCGGCCCGGACTTCGGCACCGGTTCCTCGCGGGAGCACGCCGTCTGGGCGCTGCAGGACTATGGGTTCGGTGCCGTGCTCTCGCCCCGGTTCGCGGACATCTTCCGCGGCAACGCCCTCGGCAACGGACTGTTGCCGGTGCAGCTGCCGGCTGAGACGGTCGAGGCACTCATGTCCGCCGTCGAGGCGGATCCCACGATCGAGATCACTGTTGATCTCGTTGCGCGCGAGGTCCGGGGCGCGGGGCTGGTGGCCACCTTCGACCTCGACGACTTCACCCGCTGGCGGTTGATGGAGGGGCTCGACGACGTCGGGCTGACCCTTCGCCACGAAGAGATGATCACCTCTTTCGAGGCTGGCCGGCCCGCCTGGTCGCCGACCACCGCCTAACGCCCGGGGCTGTCACCCGGTCACCGGTGTCCGGGTGCGCCGGTTCCCGAGTACGCACCATCCGCCGGGACAGGGTCGGATCCGGTCCTGGCCGAGGGTTCACGGTGGCGCGTGTCATATCTCACATTCGGGAGGGTGAGATGGGTGGCGGGCGCATCGGGGGGAATTGATCGTCTCCGAGGGGGATGAATCGACTGTCGCGGCTGGCGTCCGGGCAGCTACCCATCGGAGTGGTATCGGCGAGGCCGGGGGCATCCGGCTACCAAAGGGTGACATTGCGCCCAAACCGAAAGGCAATTCTCGCTACTGAACGTAATGAATCTGCCGAACGGGCTATGCCGGCCGGACCCTACGCATCCCGTCGCCCACCGGAGCGAACCCGTTGACGTGCGGGTTTGTGTGACGCGACACGCTCACGGGAATTGCCCTCGACAGTGGAGATGCCTACGGTGCAGCGCAGTGTGATGCCCGATCTGCTCCCCACCCCGCGCCCGCGGGGGGCGTCCGGAGGTTGTTGTGAACAAGTCCCAGTTGGTTGACCGCATCGCCCAGCAGATCGAGGGCGGGCGGTCGAACGCCACCAAGGCCGTCGACGCGGTGTTCGACGCCATTCAGGAGGCCGTCGCGAGCGGAGAGAAGGTGACTATCACCGGCTTCGGCGTGTTCGAGCGGGTGGAACGTGCCGCCCGCACGGGTCGTAACCCGGCGACGGGTGAGCCCGTGCACGTCGCTGCCTCGGTCGTGCCAAAGTTTCGGCCCGGCTCCGAGTTCAAGTCGAGCGTCTCGGCGAGCAACGACTGACCATCGGTGCGGGCGCCGGGCTTACCGGTGCCCGCACCGCATGGCGTCGGCCAGCAGGTCGTGCTGGTAGTCCGACAGGCGAACGTCGTCCGGCCCGGTCGTGCGTCGTTCCCAGTGGCCGTCGGACTGCAGCACCCAGGCGGACACCTCGTCGGAGAACGCGTGGTCGAGCATCTGCCGCAGGGTGTCTCGCCGGTCCGGGTGCGGGACGCGCACGAGCGCCTCGATACGACGGTCGAGATTGCGGTGCATCATGTCCGCACTGCCGATCCAGAACTCGCCGGACGAGGTGAACTCGAGGACCCGGCTGTGCTCCAGGAACCGCCCCAGGATCGAACGCACGTGGACCGTCTCCGACAGGCCCGGCACTCCGGGCCGTAGGGCGCAGATCCCGCGGACCAGGCAGTGCACGGGTACCCCGGCGATGGAGGCGTAATACAGGGCGTCGATCACCTGCTCGTCGACGAGGCTGTTGACCTTGATGCGGATCCCGGATTCCCGGCCATCCCGGGCAGCCTGGGCCTCGGCTTCGATCCGCTGCAGGATGCCGTCCCGCATGTGCTGCGGGGCGACCAGCAGCGAGCGGTACTCCGTCTGCCGGCTGTAGCCGGTGAGGACGTTGAACAGGTCGGTGAGATCCGCGCCCACGTCCGGGTCGGCGGTCAGCAGCCCGAGGTCCTCGTAGAGCCGAGCGGTCTTGGGGTTGTAGTTGCCGGTACCCACATGGCAGTAGCGGCGCAGGCCGCCGTGTTCCTGGCGTACCACGAGGCAGGTCTTGCAGTGGGTCTTCAGGCCGATGAGACCGTAGACCACGTGGCAGCCGGCCCGTTCCAGCTCGCGGGCCCAGCGGATGTTGGCGCTCTCGTCGAACCGGGCCTTGATCTCGACGAGGACGACGACCTGCTTCCCCGCCTCGGCCGCGGCGATGAGGGCATCCACGATGGGGGAGTCCCCGGACGTGCGATAGAGCGTCTGCTTGATGGCGAGAACATGCGGATCGGCCGCCGCCTGCTCGATGAACCGCTGGACGGACGTGGTGAACGAGTCGTACGGGTGGTGGACGAGGACGTCGCCCTCCCGGAGCACGCTGAAGAAGTCCGGTGTCTCGCCCTCATCGGTCGTCAGCCGCGGATGTGTGATCGGGACCCGCGGCGTATCCCTCAGCTCCGGGCGGTCGAGGTCGTAGAGAGCCCACAGGGTCGACAGGTCGAGCAGGCCGGCGACCCGATGTACCTCGCGTTCGGTGATCTCCAGCTCCCGCATCAGCAGGATGAGCAAATCATCATCGATGTCGGCGTCCACCTCCAGGCGGACGGCGGGACCGAACCGGCGCCGGGCGAGCTCGCGCTCCAGGGCCTGGAGCAGATCCTCCGCCTCGTCCTCCTCGACCTCGAGGTCGGCGTTGCGGGTGACCCGGAACAGATGGGAGTCGATCACTTCCATGCCCGGGAACAGCTGGGAGAGATGGGCGGCGATCACTTCCTCCAGCGGGACGAAGCATGCGCTCGCCTGGGGGGCCAAGCCCCCCGGGACACCGGTCGTGCCCGTGGGCTCCACCGCCACGGGGATCAGCCGAGGAACGTTCTGGGGCACCTTTACCCGGGCGAAGCGGTCGACCTCCCCGCCCGGCTCACGGACCTGGACGGCCAGATTGAGCGACAGCCCGCTGATGTAGGGGAAGGGATGCGCCGGATCGACGGCGAGGGGGGTGAGCACCGGGAAGATCTGCTCGTGGAAATAGTGGTGCAGCTGATCACGCTGGGTCTCGGTCAGCTGGGACCAGAACCGGATGCTGATCCCGGCATGGGCCAGCGACGGCCCCACCTCTTCGGTGAAGCACCGCGAATGCCGCTGGGCGAGCTCGGCCGTCATCTTGCTGATGAGATCGAGTTGTTCCCGGGAGGTCAGCCCGTCGGCGGAACGGACGGCCAGTCCCGTCGTCTCGCGTCGCATCAGCCCCGCGACCCGGACCATGAAGAACTCATCCAGGTTGCTGGCGAAGATCGCCAGGAACTTCGCGCGCTCCAGCAGGGGCGTGGACACGTCCTCGGCGAGCGCGAGGACCCGGGCGTTGAAGTCGAGCCAGGACGCCTCCCGGTTGATGAAGCGGCCGGCGGGCAGGTCGGACGGCGCCGGCTGGCGCGGCGTCTCCAGAGGCTCGAGCAGGCCACTGCGGGCCTTGCGCTGAGGCTGTTCAGGATGGGTCGCCAGCAGCTCGCTCATGCCTGTAGATGGTGCCAGCCCCCGATGGACTCGGCAGCGTCGATCCGGCATCTCTGGCAGCGGGGGGCCGGATGGGACCCGTATCGCCGGTCTGACCCCGATCCGGACGCTGGCAGAGACCGCGCGGCACGCGAGGTATCCGCCTACTCTTTGTGATATAGCGATCACGCGCTACGGTGCCGAGGGGCGCCGTCGCGCTCGTTTGTATCTTGTCGTGATGTAGCCGGCCGTTTCCGTGGTCCGGTCGGATCCCTCTGCCCCAGGTGGCCGACTGCCCCAGGCGGCCGGCGCAGGGGGAGGAGGACGGGACGAGGGATGCTCGTCGACGCCGCCGCGATCGCCGCGGGCCTGACCGCGACACTAAGTTGTGCCCGGGCCGGTCGCCGTCTCGGTCGAGTACGGGGCCGCTGGCTGGTATGGCTGTCCTTCGCGCTGACGACCTGGACGGTCGGACAGGCCGGATGGATGCTGCACCGCTGGGACGGGGCATCGGTCGGAGGGCGGACCGCGACGGATGCCGGGTATCTCACCGACGTCGGCCAGCTCGCCATGCCGGTCCTCGCGCTCGCCGCCTTCGCGGCTGTTCCCGCGGGTCGGGCGCGTCGATCACGACCGCGCGCGGGCGTGCTGGCGCCGGCAGGGATGGCTGGCCTCGCTGGGGGCACCAACCGCTGGCCGCCGAGTTCCCCGCGGCTCACCCGCGTCGCCGGGGCGGGCGGCGAGGGGGCGGGCGCCGCCTATCCGCGCGCCAGTCCGGCCACCGCGTTCGACGAGGTCATACTCGGCAACTCCCTGTTCCTGCTCGCCTGGTCCGGGGTGCTCGCCGGGATCGACGAAGTGGACTCCTCCCGCCCGCCGCAGCCGGTGGAGCATCTCCTCGCGGTTGCGCATCCGATCGTCGTGCTCCTGCTGATCCTCGTATTCCTGCACGTGGCAGGCTTCCGGCAGCCGGTGGATCTGCCCGCCATCGCGATCGCCGGAACCGGACTGGTGTGCCTCGCGGTCGTCGGCGTGTGGATCGTTCAGCTCGACGACGGTGATCCCACGATGACGGGTTCCTGCTCGGTCGCCGGCGCCCTGTTGATCGTTCTTGCGGCATCGCGTGCCGGCCGGGAGGACGGCCGGGAGAACGGCCGCCGGCCCCGCCGATGGCCTGTTCGCGGCGAACTGCTCGGATGGCTGTGGCCGGCGGTACCCTATGTCGCCGCGGCCGTGGTCGCGGCGCTTCTGCTGGGGCGGGCCCACGGCGGAGTCGTTCTCGATCCGATCGAGATCATCGGGGGTGCGACGCTCGTCCTCACCGTCCTCGTCCGGCAGCTGACGACCCTGCGGACGAGTCAGCGGTTGGCGAGCCGGGTCTGCGAGGCCGAACACGAGGTGCGGCACTGGACATCCCATGACCCGTTGACCGAGCTGGCCAACCGCACCCTGTTCCAGCAGCGGCTCACCGACGCCCTCGCCGCGAGCCGCCACGACGGCCGTGACGTGGCCGTTCTGTACTGCGACCTCGACGACTTCCGGGTCGTCAACGACAGCCTCGGGCACGCCGCGGGTGATCATCTGCTGCGCGCGGTCGGGCAACGGCTACGACACTGCGTAGGCACGTCGGACACTGTGGCGAGGCTCGGCTCCGACGAGTTCGCCGTGCTGTTGGACGGTGGGCGGGAACTGCCCGAGACCGTTGCCGAACGGGTCCTGGCCGCGCTGCGCCAGCCGGCGCCGGCCGCCGGTCACCTCTGGCCGGTCCGCGGGAGTGTGGGGCTGGTCGTCGCGCGTCGGACCCAGGAGACCACCGAGGCGCTGCTCCGGCGGGCCGACACAGCCGTCCACACGGCAAAACGAACGGGAAAGAACCGTCTGGTGGTCTACCGGCCCGGGCTGTGCCCGCCCAGCGCCGGCACGCACCTCGCCGACGCCCTCGCCACCGCCCTGCGCAGGGGAGGACGGTCGGCCGGCTTCGACGTGCACTACCAGCCCATCGTGCGGCTGCGCGATCGCAGTCCGGTCGCCTTGGAGGCGCTCGCCCGATGGACGGAGCCGGGGCGTGGACCGGTGCCACCGGGCACCTTTGTTGCGGCCGCGGAGGACGGCGGCATCGTCGGCGCCCTCGACGACATGGTCCTCACCCAGGCCTGCGCGGAGGTCGCCGTGGCGTACCCGGCCTCGGCACTGCGGCTGCACGTGAACGTCTCAGCCAGCAGGGTTGCCGACACCATGCTGCTCGACAGCGTCGCCCAGGCGCTGGCGGCCAGTCGATTCGACCCGGGCAGGCTGGTGGTCGAGATCACCGAAACGAGCCGGATCGACGATCTGCGCGGCGCACGCGAGGTGCTGAACGAGGTTCGTGCGCTGGGGGTGGCGGTCGCGCTCGACGACGTCGGTGCCGGCCACAGCACATTGGCCGCCCTCCATCAACTGCCGGTGGACGTCGTGAAGCTCGATCGGACGCTGCTCGAACTGCCCAGGGACGGACACCGGGTGGCGACGATGCGTCGATCGATGATCAGTCTCGCGCACGCCCTCGGTGCCGTCGTCGTGGCTGAGGGCATCGAGCGGGAAGGACAGATCGCCGAGCTCGAGGAGCTGGGTTGCGAGCTGGGTCAGGGATACTTCTTCGCCCGACCTGGTCCGCTCGCGTCGCTCACGATCCGGCGCTGGGTTCCGCCTACGATCCCCGGCGGTACGGACAGCCCTGGCTCCGCCGAGGTGCCCGGTTCGCCGCCGGGTCCGCCGGAGTCCTCCGCCGCGAGCGGGGAGTGATACCCGGCGGTCAGCGCCGCCCTGGTGGCCCAGCCCACCCCCAGGTCCCGGGCCTGCGCCAGATCCGCCAGCGTGTCGACGTCACGTCGCAGTCCCGGTACCGAGCCACCGAGGGTTCCCGTCAGATCCACCGCTCCGGAGCGACGGTGCGTGGCGTGACTGTGTGGTCCGAATGCGGGCTGCAGGATGGCGCCGGCCGACGCGGTCAGCAGAACGGTTCCCGTTCCGGCCGCGTCGGCGAGAACCGCGCGACGGTGCTGGCTCGCCTCGGACAGCGCCTGATGCAGCTCGGGGGGGCGCAGCGCGGGAAGGTCGGCGGAGAGGGCAGCCACCGCACGGGTGGGCCAGCGGGCCGAGGCCAGCGCGGCGCCGTGCACCAGGGCGGGATTGAGACCTCGGTCGGGTTCGTCCGGAATCACGACGAGCCGAGCACCCCTCGCAGCCGGGGAAAGGTCCGGTTGATCTGCGCCGATATAGTGGAGATTGGGGAGAGCCGACAGAGCGTGGTCGGCCGTCTGATCGTTCGTCACGATCATCACGGCGCCGACCAGACTGGTCTCGGGCTCAAGTACCGCCGTCACCGTGTCCAAGGCCATCGCAAGGGCCAGCCGGCTCCGGTCGGGGCGGTCCAGCCGGGTCTTCGCCCGGGTGAGGTTCTTCAGCGGCAGCACGACTGTCCAGGACACTCCGTTTCGTGGGAGCCACACGAAGGCGACCATAGGCCATGCCGACCCCGTGGTGCCCCGGGTCCTCCGGGCGCGGGCTGAACGCCGGAGCCGTGGCGCGTCCCCGGCATGCGGCGCATCCTGCGTGGTACCCGTCAGATCGGCGTCTACGGTCAGAGTGAGGACGCGGCGGACGCGGCGGGATGCGAGGTGCGAGGTGCGAGGTGTCCAGCCGGCCGGACGTCGGTACCATGCGCGCGATCCATCCGGAGGGCACAATTATTGTCGATTCCCGCCACAAGGTAGAAAACGCCTCGATCGGTGTCGCCTTCCTCGTACCCATCGTCGGGGTTGCGATCGCTCCCCGCGCTCGGCCGGACGTTTCCCGGGGGACGAGGTGAGACGGGCCGCGGTGCTTACGGCCGGGTCCTGGGGAAGCGTGTTCGCGAAGGTCCTCGCGGATGCCGGAGCGCGGGTCAACCTGGTCGCCCGTGACCCTGAGATCGTCCGGGCGGTCAACACCCGCCATGTCAATCCGCGCTATCTGCCGGCGATCCAGCTGCCGGACCGGGTGCGCGCGATGTCCGACGCGGGGGAGGCGCTGGCCGGCGCGGAGTTCGTGGTGCTGGCCGTACCGTCTCAGGCGCTGCGCTCCGTCCTCGCGGGATGGGCGCCCCTGATTGGGCCCGACGCCGTCTACGTCAGCCTGATGAAGGGGGTGGAGGTGGGCAGTCAGTTGCGGATGAGCGAGGTCATCACGCAGGTCACGGGCGTGTCGCCGGACCGGATCGCGGTGGTGAGCGGTCCGAATCTGGCGCCCGAGATCGCCGCCGAGCAGCCGGCGGCGACTGTGATCGCCAGTACCTCGACGAGCACGGCGGAGGCCGTCCAGGCGGCGTGCTGGACGGCCTATTTCCGCCCCTACACCAACACCGACGTGATCGGCTGCGAGCTGGGCGGAGCGATCAAGAACGTCATCGCGCTGGCTGCCGGCATGCTGGAGGGAATGGGTTTCGGCACCAACAGCCTCGCCTCGTTGATGACGCGCGGCCTGGCCGAGACCCTCCGACTCGGGGTCGCGCTGGGTGCCGATCCGATGACCTTCGCGGGACTGGCGGGACTGGGGGATCTCGTGGCGACCTGCGGCTCCCCGCTCTCGCGCAACCGCACCTTCGGCGAGAAACTCGGGCGTGGCCTCACGCTCGCGCAGGTGGAGGCCGAACAGCAGCAGGTCGCCGAGGGGGTGCGCTCCTGCCGCCCCCTGCTCGCCATGGCCGATGACCTGGGCGTCTCCATGCCGATCACCCGTCAGGTCGAACGGGTCCTCTATGAGGGTCTTCCTCCGATGGAGGCCGTCAAGGATCTGATGAGTCGGGAGCCGGGCCCGGAGTACCGGCTCCGTCTCTGACCTGCCCGCGCGCCTGACCTGCCCGCGCCTGGCCCGGCAGCACCATCGTTCCGGTCAGGCCGGGGCGTGGTCGGTGCCGGGGGGCGAACCCACGGCCTGCGTGTCGATGAGCGATCCGATCGAGCGCAACTTACCCACCGGGTCCTCGTAACCGCGTTCGAGGAAACGGGTCCCGCGGATGACGCTGGTGCCGTCGGCCACCAGCGCGGCCAGCACGTAGGCAAAGCCGGCGCGCAGGTCGGGGATCGCCAGATCACCGCCGGTGAGGGAGGTCGGCCCGCTCATGACCGCCGAATGCTCGAAGTCCCGGGACGCGAACCGGCAGGCCTTCCCACCGAGGCACAGGGTCGACAGGGCGATGTCGGCGCCCATCTCGGCCAGCTGTCTGGTGTACCTGAACCGGTCCTCGTAGATCGTCTCGTGGATCACGGAGGCACCCCCGGCCTGGGTGAGCAGGACGACCAGGGGCTGCTGCCAGTCGGTCATGAACCCGGGGTGCACGTCGGTCTGCACATGTGACGCGGTCAACGGCCGGGCCCGGAAGAAGGTCATTCCCCGCGGGGTGACCTCGAACTCGCCACCGAGCCGGCGGAGGTGGTTGAGGAAGGTCGCCAGACGTTCCTGGCGGGCACCGACCACCTCCACCCTGCCGTCGGTGGCCACCGCGGCCGAGGCGAAGGACGCCGCTTCGATGCGGTCGTGGATCGGGGCGTGGGTGGCTCCCCGCAGTGCGCCGACCCCCTGCACCACGATCGTGCGGTCGACTTCCACGTCGACGAGGGCGCCCATCTGCTGCAGGAACATGATGAGGTCGATGACCTCGGGTTCCACCGCCGCATTCGAGATGACGGTCGTACCCTGTGCCCGGACCGCGGCCAGGAGCAGGTTCTCGGTCGCGCCGACGCTCGGGAACGGCAGTGCGACATGGGTGCCGTGCAGACCCAGCGTCTTGACCTGGACGGAACGTATCTGCTCGACGATCTCTGCACCCATGGCACGCAGGCCGGCGAGGTGGAAGTCGACGGGGCGCTTGCCGATCCGGCAACCGCCGGGCAGCGGGATCACGGCTTCGCCGACGCGGTGCAGGAGCGGGCCCATCATCAGGATCGGTATCCGGTTGACTCCGGAGTAGGCCTCGGACAGCGACGCGTCGATGATCTTTTCGGTGGCGAGTCGCACAGTGTGCTCGTCCAGCCACTCCACCTGAGTGCCGAGTTCGGCGAGCATGCCCAAGACCACGTCGACCTCGGCGATCCGAGGCACCCGGGTCAGGGTGCACGGCTCTGGCGTGAGGAGGGTGGCGACGAGCAGCTTGGTGACCGAGTTCTTGGCCCCGGACGCCTCGACCGAGCCGGTGAGCGGAGCACCGCCGACGATGCGGTACCATCTTCGGTCCGTGCTGGTGGATGGTACCACTCCCGAGCTGTGCGCCCCCACGGGCTACCTCCACGGTGATGATGCGGATGCGTGACGTGCGTCAGGTCACGTGCGGCGGGGCGATTGAACCAGACGCCACCGGCGCGGCCCGAGCCCGACTCTCAGGCCGCTACCTACGGTGACGATAGCCATGGTCTACCGGGCCGATCCCCGCGCCGAGCGGAAAGCCGCTGGCCAGGGCGCCACTGACGTAGGCCTTGGCGGACTGTGCGGCCTCGGCGTGACCACGCCCCTGCGCCAGGTGCGCGGCGATCGCGGAGGCCAGCGTGCAGCCGGTGCCATGGGTGTGCCGCCGGTCCAGGCGGGGGCTTCGGAGGACGACCTCGGTGGTCCCGTCGGTGAGCAGGTCGACCGCGTCGCCGGGAAGATGCCCGCCCTTCACCAGCACCCAGCGCGGGCCCAGGGCGAGCATCGCCTCGGCGGCTCTGGGCAGGCCGGCGACGTCCCGCACCTCCACCCCGGTCAGCAGACGTACCTCGTCGAGGTTCGGTGTGGCGATGGTGGCACGGGGCATGAGCTCCGTACGGACCACCTCGACCGCCTCCGGGGCCAGCAGGGGGTCGCCGTGCTTGGAGACGCTGACCGGATCGACCACGACGGGCACGTCGAGCCGCGAGAGCTCGGCGGCGACCAACGAGACCAGTGCGGCGGAGGAGAGCATCCCCGTCTTCACCGCGTCGACCCCGATGTCCGCCACGACCGCTCTGATCTGGGCTCGGACCGCTTCCGGAGGGAGATCCCACACACCATGGACGCCCAGGGAATTCTGTGCCGTCACCGCGACGATCGCACTCATGCCATGGACGCCGAGGGCGAGCATCGTCTTGAGATCCGCCTGGATGCCCGCGCCGCCGCCCGAATCCGATCCGGCGATCGTCAGTACGCGGGGCGGGGCGGGGCTCGGTCCCGGCGGCGGTTCGCTCCGGATACTCCGAGCGTTCGCGTGTCTCCTATTCATCGCTCTGGGTAGCGTCGTCGTGGTTGCCATCACAACCGGGTACCGAGCCGACCAGCTGACCCCCACGATTGGGGTTCCGGATGAGGCCGGGCGACCCCTCAGTCGGTCGCCGCCGGCCGATCTGAGGAAATTCCTCGACCTCGGAGGCTCTCATCCGGGCCGTTTGCCTGTTACCTTCTGTCGGCCCGTAGTTCTGCTCGACGGGCTGTCGACGTCCGACGAGGGAGCGTCTGTGGTCCACGCGTACATCCTTATCCAGACCGAGGTCGGCAAGTCCTCCTCGGTTGCCAAGGAGATCGAGCAGATCCCCGGGGTCACTCAGGCCGAGGACGTCACCGGCCCCTATGACGTCATCGTCCGGGCGGAGGCGGCCACCGTCGACGACCTCGGGAAGATGGTCATGGCGAGAGTGCAGTCGGTCGACGGCATCACCCGCACGCTGACCTGCCCGGTTGTTCACTTCTGAGCTTCTCCGTCCCGACGTGGGTCAGGTCGGCTCCGGGACGGGGGGACCCGGTGACGCCGGTGGCGCGCCAGAATCGGGACATGGCCACCGGTGGTGAGCAAGCCGAGTGGGGCGGGCGCCCGGCAGGGGGCAGGCGCCGGCCGGGGCGGTCAGGTCGGTCTCCGGTGTTCGTCGCCTCGTGGGTCCTGCTCGCGCTGGTCGGATGCGGCGGTCCCGGATCGATCCGGCTGACCAACGTGCCGATTCCCGCGGAGTCGGCCCGCTCGTCGTGCGTGGACCTGGTCCACGACCTTCCCCCGTCGCTCGGGGACGACCTCGACCGCCGGGCACTGGACCCCCCGCAGACCACGGCAGCGGCCTACGGCGCGACGCCGGTGGTGCTCACCTGCGGCGCGTCGGGTCTTCCGGCAAGCTACCGTCCCGATGCGATGCTGTCCGTCGTCGACGATGTGGGGTGGTTTGCCGAGGACCTGGGCGGGACGACGGTGCGCTATTCCACTCCGACGCGGCAGCCCCAGGTGGTTCTCATCCTGCCCGCCGACGTGCAGGCGTTCGAGGTACTCGTCTCGGTCGCCCCCGCCGTGCGGGCGCACAGCAGGTCGACGACATCCTGAGACGAGCTCCCGGCCATTCCGCCCGGCGGAACGCCTCTGCGCCGTCACGGGCCCGGGTGGCGTGAGGTGCCGGGTGGCGTGAGGTGCCGGGCGGTCAGCGCAGCCCCGCTCCGTCGCGCAGGGCCAGCCTGACGAGCCGGTCCACCAACTGCGGATAGGTGACCCCGCTCGCCTCCCACATCCGCGGGAACATCGAGGTAGGGGTGAAACCGGGCATCGTGTTGACCTCGTTGATGATCACATGGTGGTCAGCCGTGACAAACATGTCAACCCGCGCGAGCCCGGCGCAGTCCAAGGCCTCGAATGCCGCGATTGCCACTCTCCGCACCTCCTCCCGTACCGCGTGGGGCAAATTGGCCGGGACGTCGAAGTGGGTGGCGTCGGACATGTACTTGGCCTCGAAGTCGTAGAAGCCGGCCGAAGATGTGACGATGATCTCGGCGGGCACGCTCGCCTCGGCACCGGGGCCGTCCAGAGTTCCGAGGACCCCGCACTCGATCTCGCGGCCGATGATCGCCGACTCCACCAGGACCTTGGGGTCGCTGGCGCGGGCTGCCTTGATCGCGGTGTCCAGGTCCGCCCAGGCATCGACCCGGCTGATCCCGATACTCGACCCGCCGCGCGCGGGCTTCACGAAGACGGGCAGCCCCAGCCGTTCCTGGTCGGCCCCGGTGAGCGTGTCACCGGCCCGCAGGACGGCGTAGGACCCGACGGGAAGGCCGGCGGCCCGCAGCAGCGCCTTCATGTGTTGCTTGTCCATGGCGGCCGCGCTGGCGAACACCCCGGAGCCGACGTAGGGCAGGCCGGCCATCTCCAGGAGGCCCTGGACCGTCCCATCCTCCCCGAAGGGGCCGTGGAGCAGCGGGAAGACCACGTCGATGTCCCCGAGGGTGTCGCCGCTCCCGAGGGTGCTCCTGGCAGCGTCGAGGCCGCCGCGGGGGCGGCGCGGCAGCAGACCGGGCGTCGTCGGATCCGCGGCCAGGACGACGCTCTCACCGCGGGCCGCGACGACGGCGGGCAGCCGGTCTCCCGTCACCGCGAGGGCGGTCGGGTCGTCCGGCAGCATGACCCAGCGGCCATGCATGTCGATGCCGACCGGGACGACGTCGTAGACGTCACGATCCAGGGCTCGCAGTACGCCGCTGGCCGATACACAGGAGATCGCGTGTTCGGTGCTGCGGCCACCGAACAGGAGGGCGAGCCGAATCCGACGCCTGGAGCCTGCCATGCCGGGACACTAACGGATCGGCGTCGGTGACCGGCACCGTACCCGACGTGGATGTGGCCGTGCTCCGCCTCGACGTCCGCGGGAGGCCCGCGTCCGGTGTCGCCCCCTCCGGCCGGAGTAACGTCCGGCCGGAGGGCTCAGGCGCGAGAGACCTTGCCCGCCTTGATGCAGGAAGCGCAGACGTTCAGCCGCTTGGGGGTCCCGCCCACGACCGTGCGCACGGTCTGGATGTTGGGGTTCCACCGACGGCGCGTGCGTCGGTGGGAGTGGGAGACCGACATACCGAAGCCCGGCCCCTTGCCGCAGACGTCACACACCGAAGACACGAGAAACACTCCGTCGAAGTAGTAGCCGAAGTCGAAGTAGTACTGGTCCCGGTAGGCGTGCCCGGGACGTCAGGGGACTCAGAACCAGGATCGTACGCAACCCGCAACCCGCAACCCGCAACCCCGACGGCGCCGCCGGGGGACGCGCGTAGCGATGACCCGCTTGAGGTTACCCCACCTTCTGTGGCCCAGATGATGCGGCGGGAGCCGGTGGGTCTCGGTACTGTCGGTGGTCCGGTGCACTATCGGTGATGTGGTCGACCTCGACACGCCCCTGAAGGCTCTCGTCGGCGCGCGTGCCGCCGCCCTCTTGGCCGATGGCCTGGAGCTGAGGCTGGTTGGTGATCTGCTGGGGCACCTGCCCCGCCGGTACCACGAGAGAGGCGAGCTGACGGACCTCGCGGACCTCGTCGTCGGTGAGACGGTGACGGTCCAGGCCCGGGTCGAGAAGACAGAACGCCGCCCGATGCGCGGCACCCGGAAGTCGATGGTGCGCGTGACGGTGACGGACGGCCGGCATTCACTGTCGCTGACCTTCTTCAATCAGAGCTGGCGGGAGCGTGACCTCCGTCCCGGGACGACCGCGCTGTTCGCCGGCAAGGTCGACGAGTTCCGCGGGCGGCGTCAGCTGACCAACCCGGAGGTCCAGCTCCTCGAACCCGAGGAGAGCGGGGAAGCCGCCAGCGGTGCGCCGTTCGCGAACGCGCTGGTTCCGATCTACCCCGCCTCCGCCAAGGTGCCGAGCTGGACGCTGGCGAGGTGCGTCCGGCTGGCGTTGGACTCTCTCGATCCCGTCGAGGATCCGCTGCCGGACGATCTCCGCAGCCGGTACCGCCTGCCCGCTCTGGCCGAGGCCTTCCGGCTGGTTCACCAGCCCGCGAACCGTGGTGAGATCGCCTCCGGTCGTCGGCGCCTCACCTGGGATGAGGCTCTGGTGTTGCAGGTGGCGTTGGCCCAACGGCGTCGTGAGGTGGAGGCGATGGCGACGACACCCCGGCCGCAGCGTCCGGATGGTCTACTGACGGCGTTCGACGCCGCTCTGCCCTTCCCCCTCACGACGGGCCAGCGCGAGGTGGGGAAGACGATCGCGGCCGAGATCGGTCGGCCCGTTCCGATGCATCGCCTGCTGCAGGGAGAGGTGGGTTCGGGCAAGACACTGGTCGCCCTGCGGGCGATGCTCACCGTGGTCGACACGGGCGGTCAGGCGGTACTCCTGGCGCCCACCGAAACTCTTGCCGCTCAGCACAGCCGAAGCCTCCGGGAGATGCTCGGCGACCTGGCCCGGGCAGGAGAACTAGGAGCCGATCATCGGGCCACGCGGGTGACGTTGGTCACCGGATCGATGGGGGCGCGTGCGCGGCGGGAGGCTCTGGCGGAGATCGCAGACGGTTCCACCGGTCTGGTGGTCGGCACTCATGCCCTGCTGCACGATGAGGTGATCTTTAGCGATCTTGGTCTGATCGTCGTTGACGAACAGCATCGTTTCGGCGTCGAACAGCGGGACACGCTGCGAGCGCGTGGACGACGTCCTCCCCACCTTCTTGTGATGACCGCGACGCCGATTCCCCGGACGGTCGCGATGACCGTGTTCGGTGATCTCGAAGTCTCCGAGCTCACTGAACTGCCGGCGGGACGCTCTCCCATCGGGACGTTCGTGGTGCCGGCGAGCCAGAGATCCTGGACGGATCGGATGTGGGGACGAATCCGCGATGAGGTGGCCGCCGGGCATCAGGCCTATGTCGTGTGTCCCCGGATCGGTGCGGGCGGGGAGGATGAGTGCGGGGAGGATGACCCCGCCGGATCCTCGGCGGCTGGTCCGGATCCGCGAGCGTCCCGACCAGCTGCGACAGTGTGTGAGGTGCTGCCCCTGCTGGTGGATGGCGATCTTGCGGATCTCAGGGTTGAACCACTGTACGGTCGTCTCGCACCCGGGCAGCGGGAGGCCACCATGAACCGATTCGCGGCCGGCGAGGTCGACGTGCTGGTCGCCACCACCGTCATCGAGGTGGGAGTGAACGTACCGAACGCAACAGTGATGGTCGTCCTGGACGCGGACAGGTTCGGCGTGTCCCAGCTGCACCAGTTGCGCGGGAGGGTCGGCCGGGGCACCGCGCCCGGCTGGTGTCTTCTGCATACAGCGGCCGAGCCGGGATCCCCCGCCTGGGAGCGGCTCAGCGCGGTCGCCGCCACCAGCGACGGGGCGAAGCTGGCCCGTCTCGACCTCGCGCAGCGTCGGGAGGGCGATGTGCTTGGGGCCGCTCAGTCCGGCGGGCGACGATCCCTGAAGCTCCTGGAACTTCTTCGTGACGAGGACCTGATCCGCGACGCACGCGCGGAGGCCGGTCGCCTGGTTGACGACGACCCCGGGTTGGACCGGCATCCCGCACTGCGCCGGCTGCTCGACGCGGTTCTCGACGACACCAGTGTCGCCTTCCTCGAGAAGGGATGACCGGGTGGCCCGATGACGCGCATCATCAGTGGGACCGCGGGTGGTCGGCGGCTCGTGGTTCCACCCGGGACAACCACCCGTCCGACCTCGGAACGTGCCCGTGAGGGATTGTTCAACACCTTGTCGACCTGCCTGGATCTGCGGGGCGCTCGGGTTGCCGATCTTTATGCCGGATCTGGTGCGGTCGGTCTGGAATCGCTGTCTCGGGGTGCCGCTCATGCCCTTCTCGTTGACCGCGATCCGGTCGTGATACGCACTCTGCGGCGGAACGTGACAGCGATGGGACTGTCGGGCGCGAAGATCGTGCAAGCCGCGGTAGAGCGTGTGGTGCAGAACGCCTCGGGTAATCCCTACGACGTGGTTTTCCTCGATCCGCCGTACGCGATGCGCGACTCGGAACTCGGCGAAGTGCTGTCAAAGCTGCTGGCGGCCGCCTGGTTGACTGCGGACAGTGTCTGCGTTGTCGAAAGATCGCACCGCTCGGGCCCGGTCG
This sequence comes from Frankia sp. CcWB3, assembly GCF_977927595.1. NCBI lineage: Bacteria > Bacillati > Actinomycetota > Actinomycetes > Frankiales > Frankiaceae > Frankia > Frankia sp. CcWB3. Next base: position 7,635 of record NZ_CDWRCK010000018.1, on the reverse strand, counting down.
TCTGGCCTGACGGGTTGTGTGCGCTGCGCGACCGGAGGTACGGGGAGGGCGCTCTCTGGTACGGTATTCGATCATGAGGAGGGCAGCCTGTCCCGGTTCATTTGATCCGATCACCAACGGTCATCTCGACATCATCGTCCGAGCGAGCAGACTCTTCGATGAGGTCGTGGTCGCCGTATCGATCAACAAGAACAAAGTCACCTTGTTCACCGTCGACGAGCGGATGGAGCTCATCAGGGAGGCCCTGCGTGATCATCCGATGGCGCCGTCCAACGTCCTGGTGGATGCGTCCCACGGGCTGATCGTCGATTTTTGTCGGAGCAGGGGTATCCAGTCGATCGTCAAAGGACTGCGTGCGGTCAGCGACTTCGACTATGAGCTTCAGATGGCGCAGATGAACAATTCGCTTGCGGGCGTGGAGACTCTTTTCATGAGCACGAACCCGCAATACGCTTTTTTGTCCTCCAGCCTGGTGAAGGAGGTCGCGCGTTACGGGGGCGATGTGTCGGGGCTGGTACCCGATGTGGTACTCAAACAGCTCCGTGAGCGTCTCGCTCAGTAACTCCCGCCGGGTGGGTAGCCGCCGACCGACTTCCGCCGGGCTCTCCCGCCGTTCCCGACCGTCCGGGCTCCGGGCCGGTCGCGGGGGGGGGTGAGCGGTGCCCGAGTGGGTTCCTGGGCGGAGGTCCGCCGCCCGCCGGGCTCGGGTGCCCGGAAATCTCGGCAGCCTGATCGGATCGTCCGCGGCGCCGATCGGATAGGCTAGGACCGCAGTAGCTGACCGGCTCGGTAGTTAGCCGGCTCGGTAGCTGACCGGCTCGCAGTAGCTGACTGGCTGGAGTCTGTTCGTCGATCCTCTGGGAGGGTCCAGGCCTCTGGGAGGGTCCAGGGCGCCGTCGACGCCGGGCCGCCTCCGTCGTCAGCAACGCCGGGTAGCTATACCACCACGAAGGCCCTGTTTCGGCCGGGCTTCCTGACATTGACGTAGATGTGAATTTGACTGCCGCCATGACTGGATCCCACTCTCGCCGTCGGACCCCGAAGGGTCCCCTTGTGCTGGACACCCGTGAGCTCGGTCGGCGGCCCGGGTCGATGCGGCTTGTCCGGGCGGAGGCGGAACTTCTCGCCGGTCTCGGAACCGAGATGATGTGGGTGCCGGCTGGCGCGAGCGCCACCTTGGACCTGCGTCTCGAATCGGTGATCGAGGGTGTTCTGGTCAGCGGGACCGTCGTGGCGCCGCTTCGGGGTGAATGTGCGCGCTGCCTGGACGACGTGTCTGAGGCCAGCATGGTCGAGTTTCGCGAGCTGTTCTACTACCCTGACCGAGCCGTGGACCTGGGTGACGACGAAGACGCTCGGGTACTAATCGATGATCATGCGGACATCGAGCCCGTGGTGCGGGATGCCCTGGTGCTCAACCTTCCGCTGTCACCCATCTGCCGCCCGGACTGTGCGGGACTCTGCGTGGACTGCGGGGTGCGTCTCGACGATGTCGAGCCTGGACATTCCCATGCGCGATCCGACCCGAGATGGGCGGCGCTGTCCGCGCTGGCCGACAGCGGAGCAACGGGAACCGAGAGGGGTCGCACCGACCCTCATGAGAGCAAGGAGAAGGAATAGTGGCCGTCCCGAAGCGGCGCACCTCGCGCAGCAACACCCGGTCCCGGCGTTCGCAGTGGAAGGCTAAGGTGCCGACCCTCGCAAAGTGCTCGCGGGGGCACGTGATCCGGCCGCACACCGTCTGTGGCACGTGCGGCCGGTACAACGACCGTCAGGTGCTTGACTCTGACCCGGTGTGACACGTATCGCTGTTGACCTGGTGGGGGAGGGGTCCCCTTCCGGGCCTCTCCTCGAGACATTGCCCAGTGCGCTCGACGCCGATCCGCATCTGGTGCTCACTCTGGTGACATCCGGTGACGCCGTCCGGGATGACCTTGCTCGCCTGGGAATTGTGCCAGGCGAGCGCGTTCTGCTCGCCACGGCCGCTCGCGGCGTTTCGGCGGGCCCGGAGGCATTGCGTGAAGTGCGAGCACGTCGGGACTCCGGCGTCCGGGTAGCGGCGCGCCTGGTCCGCGACGGACATGCCGATGCGATGGTCTCGGTAGCCCCGGCCGAAGCCGTGGTCGCCTCGGCTCAGTTCACCTACGGTCTGCTACCCGGGGCGACGCGGGCCACCCTCGCCTCGATTGTCGGCGGGTCGAATGCCCCCGTCGTGCTGTGTGACGCGGGGGCGACGGTTGATGTGACGGCGGACGAACTCGCCCAGTTCGCGGTCGCGGGCAGCGCGTACGCCGCGGTTCGCTTCGCCGTCGACGCTCCTCGCGTCGGGCTTCTGACGGCGCGTCCAGCGATCCCCGACACCTTGCGGCGAGCCGCCGACGAGCTGCTCCGATCGCTTGATCTGCACTATGTCGGCCCGCTGACGGCTGATCGGCTCCTCGCGGCTCCGTGGACGGGCGAGCCGGGCGACGGCCAGAGGATCGATCATCGCCGCGGAGTCGACGTGGCGGTCACCGACGGATTCACCGGAGATGTCCTGATGTCCGTCATCCGGGGGATGCGATGGTGGGAATCTCATCGGGGTACGGGGCACCCGCCCAGGGCCGGTCTGGATCCGGGATGGGGAACGTTGGAAGATCCTGATGTGCGGGGGGGAACGATCGTGCTGGGGGTCGATGGTGTCGCGGTCCACGCGGAGCGGGCGCCGGGTGAAGCCGGCGACAGCCAGGCAGTCGGGCTGCTCGCGGCGCTGAGGGCGGCGTCGGCCGCGGTCCGTGTGGACCTGGCTTCTCGGACCCGAGCGGCGATGGCGACCTTGGTGGCGCATCGCCGGGCCTTGGCCGGGCTGGTCGGATGACCCGCCAGTTGCCACCCCCGCCGCCGCGGGACGGCCTGATCGAGGTACTCGAGGTCGCCATCGACCCCGAGCTGCTCGACCGCGCACTCACCCACCGCTCCTACGCCTACGAGAAGGGCGGCCTGCCCACCAACGAACGCCTGGAGTTCCTGGGCGATGCGGTGCTTGGTCTGGTGGTGACGGCGGCATTGTTCATCCGCCACCCGGATCTTCCCGAGGGGCAGCTCGCCAAGCAGCGGGCCTCGGTTGTGAACATGCGGGCTCTCGCGGACGTGGCACGGGGGATCGGACCCACCGGGCTCGGTCCGTACCTACTGCTGGGCCGGGGGGAGGAGACCACCGGGGGGCGCAACAAGGCGAGCATTCTCGCCGACACCCTCGAGGCCATCATCGGGGCGGTCTATCTGTCCTCAGGCTTCGACGTGGCCTCCGGTTTCGTGCACCGTCTCTTCGATCCCCTGCTGGACGAGGCCGCCGGCCGGGGCGCAGGGCTTGACTGGAAGACCTCACTGCAGGAACAGACGGCGGTGCTGGCTCTCGGACCGCCTGAATATGTCGTCGAGGAGGCCGGTCCGGACCACGCGAAGCGGTTCACCGCCTACGCGAGGATCGCGGGAGAGCCACTGGGCGAGGGCGAAGGGGGAAGTAAGAAGGAGGCTGAGCAGCGGGCGGCCGCCGCGGCTTTCGCGGTTCTCGAGGAACGGTCGGCCCTGGGGCGGGAGGACGGTTCGGGCGTGGATGTCGTCGGCGGAGATCACGAGAAGTCCGCCATCGGCGGCCTCGATCACGATCGGGTCTCGGGCCCGTGAGAGCGGATGATCACCCGTTGCCTCGATTCGCTTCCTCAGTGGTGGCGACAGGCTCAGTGGTGGCGACAGATTCATCGAGCCACGTCGAGGGTCCGGTGTCATCCCACTGACCCGGCCCGATGACCGGAGATCATGCCAGAACTCCCCGAAGTAGAGGTTGTTCGCCGCGGTCTGGAACGTGGTGTCGTCGGTCGCGTCATCGCATCGGTTGACGTCCACCATCCTCGTGCGGTGCGCCGTCATCTGGCCGGTGCCGCCGACTTCTCGGCGCTGCTCGTCGGCCGCCGGATAACGGCGGCACGACGTCGCGGCAAGTATCTGTGGTTGGTGCTTCAGCCGCCGGTAGACCATGCGGCGTGCGCTCCGGTGGTTCCAGAAGAACCACCGGAGGAGGAATCAGCTGCCGTGCTGGCCGAGATGTCTCCGCCTGCCCTGCCCCCAGGTCATCCGGCCCAGGGGGATGCGCTGATCGCCCATCTCGGGATGAGCGGACAGTTGCTCGTCGTTCCACCCGCCACCCCCGACCAGAAGCATCTGCGGATCCGGTTCGTCTTCACGGACGGAGGACGCGAACTGCGATTTGTGGATCAACGTACCTTCGGTGGCCTGGCGGTCGCGGTGGGGGAAGCGGATCTGCCTGCTCCCGTCGCGCACATCGCCAGGGATCCCCTGGACCTCGCCTTCGACGAGCGTCTCGTCACGGAGAGGATGCGTCGACGCCGTACCGGCGTGAAGCGGGCCCTGCTCGATCAGACACTTGTCAGCGGGGTCGGGAACATCTACGCGGACGAGGCCCTGTGGGCCGCGAAGCTGCACTACGCGCGGCCGACCGAGACCCTCACTCGGGCGGAGGTCGGCAGGCTGCTGGATTGCGCGCGGACGGTGATGACCGCGGCTCTCGAGGCGGGCGGTACGTCCTTCGACCGCCTGTACGTGTCGGCGGACGGAGTCAGCGGGCTGTTCGAACGGTCGCTACAGGTGTACGGCCGTGCGGGTCGGCCGTGCACACGATGCGGAGACGCGGTGCGCCGGGACGCTTTCATGAACCGGTCGAGCTTCACCTGCCCCACCTGCCAGCCGCACCCAGGGCGGGCCAGATGGTAAGGTTCGATCACACGTTCGAATCCCGCGACTCTCGGGTGCCTGCGGCTCTCGGGTGGGGTGCCGGGCGTGGCGTCCGCGATAGTCGGTGGGGAGCCAGACCTGCCGCGGCGTTCACAGTTATCGCCTCGTCCAGGGCCGAGACCGGGCTGCCGGGATCGGTGAGGCGTCATCCGACACGTCGGTTGGCTGGCCTGCCCCCGACGCGACATGGACGGAGGCGCGATGAATCCGGATGCCCTGCTCGGTCGTATACGGAAGCTGTTGGCGATGGCGGAGGCGGAGGGGCTGAGCGAAGCCGCCCGCGAAACCTATAACAGCAAGGCAGCCGAGCTGATCGCCCAGTACGGGATCGACCGCGCGCTGGTCGAGGAGGCGTCGCCGCACCGCGTCGAGGCGGCTGACCTGGTGGTGGCCGTCGATTCGCCCTATGCCCGGGACAAGATCTCGTTGCTCGCGGGCATTGCCGCACCGCTTGGTTGCCGGCTCGTGTACCGGACCGAGCAGCGTGCAGTGGGGACGGGGCACTCCGCTCATCTGTTCGGGATGGATGCGGATATCCACCGCGTGCAGATGTTGTTTACCTCGTTGCTGGTCCAGCAGGCACAGGGGTTGGCTCTCGCCCGTCCGCCACGCCGGGAGGACCCGCGGGCGTTTCGTCGGTCGTGGATGGCCGGCTTCGCGGTGGCGGTGGCGGAGAGACTGACCAGGACGGAGCGGATGGCCCGGGAGCGGGCGCAGACCCAGCAGAAGCAGACCCGGGAGAACGGATCAGACGGGCCCTCGACGACGCCGTCGGTGGGCGTCGTCCTGGCGAATCGAAGCCAGCGGGTGGATGCGCACCTGGCAAGCGTCTACCCCAGGTTGCGAGCGCCAAGGACACGCCAGCTCTCCGGGAGCGGCGGTCGTGCGGGCTACCAGGCCGGCGAGCGGGCTGATCTTGGTCTGGGTAACCGGGTGTCCAGCCGCGTCTCACCGGCGATCGGCATGAGGTGAATCGTAGGGGTGGTAGTTATGAGTGGTACTGACTACTATTTGCCGCCCGGCAGATTGGGCACCGCTGTCTGGGTAGGCCCTGCGGTACGCGGCGGGGCGTAGCCAGGACCAATAATCTTGTCTGCGCTGTCGATCGGCTCCGGGGTCACCTGGCGGTCACCATCGGTGCTCGCGTGCGGGGCGGGTAGCGTGCCGCCGTCCTGGGAGAAGTTCTGGCCGCAACCGCTGAGAAGGAGTGCCGAGCCGAGAGCTTCACACGCGAGTAGCACGGCAGCGGACCGGCGGCGGAAACGT
>NZ_CDWRCK010000018.1:0-1138 GCF_977927595.1 Frankia sp. CcWB3 | reverse complement strand
GGCCGGTCCGGCCGTTCCAGTCGATGATCATCCTGCCGCCGTGTCCCTCTCGGTCAGCCTGCCATGTCTGGGAAGTATGTGGTATCCACAATGGCCAGTACCCTACCGTGCTGATGAGCGATGTATCCGCGGAGCAGAGGGAGTCCGGACACGCCGTGGTCCGATTCACTGCCCGGGTCGCCGGCCTTGTCCAGGGCGTCGGCTTTCGTGACTACGTGCGTATCCGGGGCCGGCGCCTGGGCCTGGTCGGATCCGCCACCAACCTCCCGGACGGGGCGGTCGAGGTGGTTGCGGAAGGGCCGGAGCCGGCCTGTCGTGACCTTCTGCACTTGTTGATGACGGGTCACACCCCTGGGCGGACGGACAGGGTGGAGGCTGTGTGGCAGGTGGCGCAGAGCGATCTGACCGACTTCCGGCGAAAGTGACTGGTTGCAGACGCTGTGTTGTCGGAACTGTCGTGGGGATGACCGTCCGCTTTTTACATGTTCACCGGACCGGCTCGGGAGCATGTGGCATGCTCTTGACTTTCGGTCACTCGACGTGGGAGCCTGGAGTCATTGTTTGGGGCGCACTCTGATCTGTTCGGATCTTGTGCTGTCTGACACCCACTAGGTCACTCATCGTGGAGGACCATCACTATGGCGAAGGCCCTTTTTGGCCACGTCGGTTCCGGCGGCGACTTGCGTCTCTCTTACGAGGTGCGTCGGCTTCGTGCCCGTGTAGCGGAGCTCGAGGCAGAACTGGCTCGAGTACGTGAAGTCAACGAGGCGTTGGTGGGTGGTGTCGACGTGCCGGAGGATGTCCGGGCGCTCGACGCTGAACCGGCGTTCAGCTGAGCTGGCGGGGCGTTTCCCGGGGAGGCGCCCCCTCATAGTGGGTATGCCCGGTTACGTGGGCAAGGCTCCGTTTCTACGGGTGTCATGATCACCGAGGTCGCTGAGATCGTCGGATCGGTCGTTCTCTTGCCGGCTCGTCTCTGTCCAGTGATGTTGCCTGTGTGTCTCGGATCACCTTGGCGGCTCTATAGTGGCTCTTCGAAGTTAAGCGGGTTTGAGGCATCTGCGGGCTCGGCGGGTGGTTGCGCAGCGTGTTCGTAGCCGCTGGTTTTCGGGGTTGCGGTAGCCGAAGGCGTTGCGGG
>NZ_CDWRCK010000017.1:15792-29488 GCF_977927595.1 Frankia sp. CcWB3 | reverse complement strand
CCCGTGGTCGGAGGGTGGTGCCACGGCTTCCTCTCGGCGACTGTGGGTCATGTGGGGGGTGGTGTCCACCGGCTAGCATGACCCGGCGTGCGCAGCACCCGTGACCGCCGATCTTCGCCGGAAAATCATCGGGCTGCCGTCGGCGGTGCCGGCGGTGGCATCTCGCCGACGGAAACGAGCGCTCGTCCGGCGGTCGCCGCTGCGGCGGTGGGTGGCGGGTGTCCGGCCGATGACCGGTGCCCGCACGCCCGGGGTTCGCGCTCTCCTCCGTGCCTTCGCCGGCGATCGCCCGGCGGCGTGGCGGCCCGTCCCGGCTTCACGAAGATCATGTCGTTCGCGGGACCGTCGCGTCCTTCTGGTCGGATGGGCGGTCATCATGTCGTTCGGCCTCTCGTTCGGCCTCGCGGCCGGCTGGCACAGCCATTCCCGTCCACCAGATCGTGAAGATCGATGTCGACACCTCACCTAGGGGAACGCATGTCATCCGCAACCCCGGCCCGGCGCGGTAGTGGCACCGCCGAGGCCGACGCGACCCAGAAGCAGGATGTTCCCGGCGGCCTCACCACGGCGGTAACCGCCTGCCGGTCCTGCGGCGGACCGGCCCCGCGCCTGTTCCTCTCCCTGGGGTCCACCCCCATCGCCAACCGCCTGGTGCGCGCCGACGCCCTCGACGCGACCGATCCGTCGTTCCCGCTTGAGGTCGGCTTCTGCGAGGCCTGCGCACTCGTGCAGCTCACCCACGAGCTGCCGGCGTCCGAGATCTTCGACGAGGACTATCCCTACTTCTCCTCGTTCTCCGACATGCTCGTCCGCCACGCGGAGAAGCACGTGATCGACCTGATCGCGAGCCGCAACCTCGGGCCGGACAGCCTGGTGGTCGAGGTCGCCAGCAACGACGGCTACCTGCTGAAGGCGTTCGTCGAGCGGGGCATCCCGGTCCTCGGGATCGAGCCGACCCCCGGCCCGGCCGCGGCCGCCCGGGAGGCGGGCGTGCCGACCCGCGAGGAGTTCTTCGGCGCGGAGCTCGCCCGCCAGCTCGTCGCGGAGGGCCGCAAGGCCGATGTGATCATCGCGAACAACGTGATGGCCCACGTCCCGGACCTCAACAGCTTCGTCGAGGGCTTCTCGATCCTGCTCGCCGACGGCGGCCTCGTCGACGTCGAGAACCCCGGGGTCGGCGCGTTGCTGGCCCACACCGAGTTCGACACGGTCTACCACGAGCACTTCTGCTACTTCTCCACGATCGCGGTCGACGTCCTGATGCGCCGGCACGGCCTCGCGCTCGTCGGCGTCCAGGAGTTCCCCGAGCTGCACGGCGGCACCCTGCGGTGGAGCATGCAGCACACCGCCGCCGCGGAGCCGGCCGAGTTGGTGGCGGCGGTGCTCGACGCCGAGCGGGCCGCCGGGCTCGACACGTTCGACCGGTACGCCAGCTTCGGCGACGACGTCCGCGCCGTGCAGGACGAGCTGGTGGCGTTGCTGCGCTCGCTGCGCGCCGACGGTAGGACCATCGCCGCCTACGGCGCGGCGGCCAAGGGAGCGACCCTGCTGAACTCCAGCGGCATCGGCACCGACCTGCTCGATTTCGTCGTCGATCGCAACATCCACAAGCAGGGCCGGTACCTGCCCGGCGCCCGGTTGCCGATCCTCGATCCCGCCGTCCTGCTGGAGCGGCAGCCTGACTACCTGCTGCTGCTCGCGTGGAACGTGAAGAAGGAGATCATCGCCCAGCAGGCCGAGTACGCCGCGCGCGGCGGCTCCTTCATCGTGCCGGTTCCCCGGCCCGTAGTGCTGTAGGCAACCCATCGTGGTCTCAGGCCGTCGTTATTTCCGTCCGCGGTTGTGCGGACCCTGCTCGCTGGGCTGGCCGAGCCGGTCGGGCTGGTCGGGAGAGCGAGTATGACGGACAGCGACGGGGACCTGAGAGCCCCGGGTGGGGAGGACGACTCCCCATCCGAGGGTTCCCCTGACGAGACCCGGTACGTGCCACGATCGCAGCGCCCCGCGCGGGCGACCGGGCAGCGTCCCGGCGAGCGGACCGAACGTCCCGGCGAAGGGTTCGAACGCCGTGGCGACCGCCGACCCGGCGAGGGTTTCGAGGTGGTCACGGGGCCGGTCCGCCCGCAGCCCGCTCCGGCGCCGCGGCCCGGGCCCGGGCCGTCCGGGCCCGGGCCGTCCGGGCCCGCGATCCAGCCGCCCGTCGGCGACCCGCACCTGTCCCAGCCGCCATCCCGCCCGGTGACGCCCCCTGTCCGTCCGGGGGCCGGCGAGCCACCGCCCGGCGTCGTCACCGCCACGATGGACCTGAGCGCGCTGCAACGCCGGTTGCGGGCGGAGAAGACCGAGCTCCTCCATCGGGTCGAGGGGCAGGCTCCCCGGCATCGCCGCTCGGACCGGCGGGCGCGCCGAACCGACGAGACCGACCCGGAGAGCACGCAGATCTTTCCGCGGCAGCCCCCCGCCGGGCGTGACGGCCGATCTCCCGGGGCGGGCGCCGCGCGGTCCCGCGGTCGACGAAGGCTCGCCGCGGCGGGCGGCGGCGAGCGTGCCGCGGCCGCGTCCTTCGGGCCGGGGCCCGGTAACGGGGCCGAGGGCCTGGCGGACGATCTGACCGGCGGCGAGCGTCCGGGCGGCGAGGGTTCCGGCGGCCGTGGCGGAGCCAGGTCGAAGGCGATCTGGACGCTGATGGACCAGGCCGTCTCCAGTGCGACGAACGCCGCGATCTCGTTCCTGATTGCCCATCAGGTCAGCGACGTCGAGTACGGCGCGTTCGGTATTGCGTACACGTTGTTCTCCATCGTCATCGGCCTGGTCCGTGCCGGGAGCTGCATGCCGCTGAGCATGTTCTACTCGAATGTCACCCGGAGTGACTTCCGGGCGGCGGCCACCGCCACCACCGGCTCGTCGTTCGTCTTCGGCGTGGCCGTGGGAATCACGTTCGTCGGTCTGGGCCTGCTGCTCGGCGGCCCGGTCGGGTCGTCGTTGTCGGCGATGGGCCTCGTGCTGCCCGGCCTGCTGCTGCAGGATGCGTGGCGCTATGTCTTCTTCGCGATGGGGAAGCCCTTCGGCGCCTTCGTCAACGACACCGTCTGGGCGGTCGTCCAGATCCTCGGGATCTTCCTGCTCATCCACCGCGGTGTGACCGCATCCCCGCCGCTGCTGCTCGCCTGGGGGGCCTCGGCTCTCGTCGCGGCCCTGCTGGGGATAGCCCAGGCCGGCTTCTGGCCGTCGCCCGGCGAGACCCTTCGATGGCTTCGCAGGAACAAGTCGAACTCCGCCTACCTGGCGGCGGAGTTCATCACTGTCCAGGGCGCGATGCAGACCTCGCTGCTGGTGATCGGAGCGGTGGGTTCGCTGGCGACGGTGGGCGCCCTGCAAGGCGCGCGCACGCTGCTCGGCCCGACCACGGTGGTCGGGGTGGGGGTCGTGAGCTTCGCGTTGCCGGAGTTCTCCAAGCGGACCTCCATGACCCGCCACGCCCGGGAGCGCGCCGCCTACGCTCTCTCGGCCCTCGTCCTCGCCATTGGCACGGCGTGGAGCCTGATCTTCTACCTCCTTCCGGAACGTTACGGTCAGGTGTTGTTGGGCGACTCGTGGGATGGCGTCAAGAACATCCTGGGGCTGTCAATCCTGCACTATCTGGCCGCGTCGGTCGCGGTCGGACCGGCATGTATGGTCTACGCACTCGGAAAAACTAAGATCACATTCCGGGTCAATGCAGCCTTTGCGCCAATGTTGTTTGGTTTTCCCATCATTGGGTTGCTTGTCGGGGGCGCGCGGGGCGCGGTCGTCGGCTATAACATCGCTTTCTGGTCCATTGCACCGGTGTGGTTTGTACTGCTCCGCCGGCTCGGTCGGGAGCACGACGTGGAGCAGGCCGCGCTACGGGACGCGGAGCGGGCGGCGCGGAGCGGCTCCGGGCCTGCTCCCGCCCCGGCGGAGCCGGGAGGACGAGAGTTGCCGCGCCGGCGCCGGGCCGGGATGAGCGACGTACGCCGGTCGAGACGGTCGAACGCCGGCGAATCTGACCATCGAATGGATCCCGTGGATGATGTCGAGGATGTGGATGTCGCTCCGGAGCACGGCCCTCGCCGGCCTGGTCGCGGAACCGGATCGCGGCGTGGTGGGCGGGGCACCTGAGCGTCCGTGCGGCGTCAGTCATAGCTATAGACCGTTTACTATCCGCTATCGGCTATGCTCACAAATCGGTTCCGTCAGATCTAGACCGTGGTCCGGCAATCGGGCCGGATGCTCCTGTGGGGGGCCACATTGAGTTCGCTTCATGTCCCGCTGGAGGAGCCGTTGCGTCGTCTCACCGGCACTCCGATCCGGATGCGGGCCCGGTCCGCCCGTTCTGAGTCCGTGGCGGGTGCGTCATGAGTCGCAACGTGCAGGCGGGCAACGAGACCAGCCGGGCTCCCTCCGCCCCGTCCCTGCTTCGTATCCTCCAGCCACGGCTGCTGGTCGTCGCCATCGTCGTGGTCATCTTCGCGGCTCTGGCGGCCGCCTACTCCAAGACGCAGACGGCGACCTACCGGTCGAGTGCCCGGGTCTTCCTCTCGACGGATTCGGGCACGCTCGGTGCCAACTCGGTCGACGCGACCCGCTTCGTGCAGACCCAGGCGCAGTTCGCCCAGTCCTCGGCGGCCGTCGCGGAGATCGCGAAGGAACTCAAGCTGCCCGAGGTGGACGTCGCCGCCTGGCTCAGCACCTCGCCGTCCGACGAGGGCTACTTCTTCGTCATCGAGGGGAAGGGCTCGAGCCAGCAGGGGGCGGACGCGCTGGTCAAGTCGGCCGAGGATGCCTACAGCAAGCTCTTGACGACTTACGGCCCCAACAGCCAGGCGAATATCAGCGCCATGATCAAGCTACGTGACGGGCTGGTGGCGGAGCAGGCCGCCGCGGGTCAGGGAGCCGGTATTGCCGGGAGCGTCGACAACACCGTCCGCAACACGCAGATCGCGAACCTCAACACGCAGATCGCCACCGCCCGCACCGCCTCCGCGTTGGCGAGCACGTCGATCAAACTGGCCGAGCCGCCCGTCGCCGGGGGCCAGAGCGGGCCGAACCTGTTCCGTAACACGCTGGTCGCTGCGATCGTCGGGCTGCTCGGTTCGATCGCGGCGATCTGGATCATGTATCAGCGCCGGCCCACGATCCTCGACCCGCACAACCCGTCCGACACCCTGGGCGTGCCGCTGATCGCAGTCCTGGAGCCGGGACGGACCACCGCCAGCGCGGCCGAGACCCTGGTCTCGGCGATGTCCGCGGTGATGTCCCCGACGAGCAAGGTGGTCGCGTTCACCCCGGCGTCGCGGGGGGACCTGACCGCCGACCTCGTCGCCTCCGTGGCCGCGGCCTGGTCCGATGATCAGGGCGTCGTCCTGATCCTGGACACCTCGCCGTCGTCCGAGGTGCGGGGAGTTCTCGAAGGACTGCCCCGGGCGACCTCCGGGGAGCTGCCTCGCTGGGCGCACGAGCCGACCTGCCTGGCACGCTCGTCCGGCACCGGGCGGGGGCACATCCTCTACAACCGAGTGTCGCCGGCCCGGGCCGCCCGGCCCGGTGGCCTCGCCCCGATCCTCGCCGACCGGGCGCCGGTCGTCGACCTCGTCATCCTCGTCACCTCGGCGCTGGCCGAGCTGCCGATGACCGCGGCCTCCGCCATCCAGGCCGACGCCGTCGTGGTCATCACCTCCACCGAAACCAGTCTCAAGGAGCTCGAGCAGGTGCCGCGGGACTGGCCGGCGCTCGCCGAGCGAGTCGTGGGCGTCGTGCACGACGGCCGGACCGGCATCCGCCGGGCCGTCGCGGCGGCCCCGGAGCGTCGTTCGTCGGTCGACACCATCACCTCCAACTCCCCGGTGGGGGACTCGGCTCCGGTGAGCAAGCGGGGCGGCGGCGTGGACTCGGAGGCCACCGACCGCTACGCCCGCCCCGGCAAGCGTTAGGATAGCCCGTAGCCACGAGGGTCCGGGGGCCCCGAGGTTCCCTGATTCATTCTAGACGGCTCTGGATTCTAGACGGCTCTGGATTCCAGGAGGCGCAACGCCGGTATGACGAGCCGGGCGGTCAGCGTAATCTGACCGTCCGGCTTTTTGTCGTACCGGCTCCTCGTGGTATGCCCGGTCCCGGTCCCAGTGCCGGCCATCGCGATGGTGAGGCGAGCGGAACCGTTAGTCCGTCCTTCGGTGGCTCGACACGGGGACCCGCGGCGACCGTCGGCGGGCGCGGCGAGCACGGGTGGGGCGGCGAGCACGGGTGGGGCGGCGGTCTGTGTGGACGGCGCCATCCGCGCGATGTGGTGCGGTCGCGCGCGTGCCGTGCCGTGCCGTGGGTCAGATCGCGGCGAAGGACCGGCCCGGCACGGGAGCCGGTGGGAGCGGCGGTGACGACGCTCCCGGATCCCCTTGGAGCCTGACGGCCTCCTCTGGGGTCACCGTGAACCAGGTGACGAGCAGGAGGCCGAGCCCGGTGACGACCGGGGCCAGCAGGCCTCCGGACAGCACGCTATAGAAGATCAACACAGATCCGGAGAGCACGAACGACTGCGAGCCGCGTACGAACATCGCTACCACCAGACCGATGAACGCGGTGGTCCCGACGACGCCGTACTCGAGGATCAGCTTGGGTAGGAGGGCGTAGTTCAGCGGCAGTCCGGTGCGGTGGTAGAAGGCGGCGGCGTCCCGGTCGGCGAACCCGGGCCCCCAGCCGAACGCCACCGTCATCGGATCGCTGCCGAGCGCGTCCCAGGTCCGCTGGTACGGCTGGACGAAGCGCAGGCTGCCGCTAGACGTCGATGAGGACGTCTCCGTGGCACGCGCGGCGAAGATATCCGACGCCGGGGTGAAGCTGATGATCAGCGCCACGAGGCTCACCCCGAGCAGGGCGGTGAGCGCGAATCGGGCGCCCTTGTGAACGGCCAGCAGGACGCCCGCGCAGGCCAGCAGGAGCAGACCGGTGCCAGAAACGGTGCTCAGGATGGCCAGCACAAACATGATCATGCGCCACCAGCCGCCGTTACGCAGTGTGCAGACCACGATACCGAAGCCGAGGAACTGCGAGCAGAACGACGCCTCGAGGCAGATGAAGGCGTTCGACTTGTACAGCGACGAGCCATACTGCACGGGGTAGGACGTGTTGAACCCCTGCATCAGGAACTGCGGCGGCACGACGTTCTTGACGACGTCGGTGTATGGAACGCCGACGAGCTGAATGGCGAACTGGAACAGGGCGAGACCGGCGAGCACCGTGATCATGATCAGAAAACGGTCCAGCAGCCGGGGCAGGAGAGCGCGGGCGTCCGCGCCGCGCAGGCCGAAGAGGAACGGCACGTATGTCGCCAGCAGCAGCAACAACGAGGTGAAGGACGTGTCGTCGTTCTGCTGGAGGAAGGAGACGAGTGCCGAGGCCGAACATGCCGTCATCGCGACGAGGTAGGTGGTTACCCGGCCGGAGTTGTACGTCAGACCTCCGCGCCGCAGCATCAAGGCCGCGCAGACATAGGTGATCGGCAGGATTACCTGAACCTGTGAACTGCCCACCGGGAAAGCGATCCGTTGCAGGAAGATCTCGCAGAAGAGCAGAATCGTCAGCATCCGGAGGGTGGCGTCGTTGACCGACTTCCCGCTGCCGGCCTCCTGGGTCGGGATCACCCACGACCGTGGAATCCTGGTCGTGAGCGTGGTGGTGACCACTGGTTTCCCGTCCCCCGTTCCTGGTCAGTGGGCTCCCGGGCGCCGCGCCCGGCGGCGGGGCCCGGCGATGGAAGCCCATCGGCACGTCGGCACGTCGGATAGCTGGCGCGACGGGCGGACGGCGCGGGCGGTTCAGTGTATCCGGGGCCCTCGTGCCGTCTCGCAAGGCGGTCTCCGTGCCGTTTCCGGAGCGCACGGTCGCGTCTTCGTCACGTCTCGCAGCCAGCTGGTGGGGGCTCTTCGAACCCGGCGCGGGCGGTGGATAATAGCGGTCGTCCGACCCGACAGCCATCGGTTTGCATCCGTGTAGATCGGTGCCGCCATGAGGGACCCAGCTCGGGAACCCGCCTGGCGGTGACGCGCGTTTGTCGTACCAGGACGGCGTCATCGCCGCGGTGATATTCGATTTTGGTCTGCCTCGGGTTCGGACCGGTCATCATCGCCGTTGTGGCGGTTGTGCAGGATCTGCCTGGTCCTGGTCCTGGTCCTGGTCCTGGTCCTGGTCCTGGTCCTGGTCCTGGTCCTGGTCCTGGTCCTGGTCCTGGTCCCGAGGCCGGGATCGTGCCGTCGGCGGACTTCTAGGCCTCGGGGCCCGTGGGCTCTGGCGCGCCCACGGGCCCCGAGTCGTTGCGCAGCGGGAGCGCGTCAGTAGCTCTTCTTCGCCGGCCGCAGGTGTAGCTCGGTGATCTCCGCGGTGGGTGGGAGTCGGATCAGGTAATCGACGAGATCGGCCACGTCGGCCGCTTGGACGAGTAGCTCGGGCGCGTACTCACGGCCTTCCCGGGCGTAGATCGCCTCCTGCCGCGGGGTCGCCGTACGGCCGAGATGGATGGTAGTCACCCGGATGCCGTCGGCGTTGATCTCCTGGCGCAGGCTGTCGGCGAACCCCCGCATGGCGTGCTGGGTGGCGGCGAACACGCTGGTGCCCGCGCCGGCCCGGATGCCCTGGGTGGAGTTGACGATGACGATGTCGGCGCCGCGGTCGGCCCCGGCGACCCGCAGCGCCGGCAGCAGTCGCTGGGTGAGCGCGTACGGTGCCCGGACGTTCGCGAGGTACTGGGCGTCGAGATCGGCCAACGACACGGCGTCCACCCGGGCGCTTCCGTAGGCGCCGGCGCTGTGCACCAGATGATCGACGCGGCCGTAGCGGCCCGTGACCTCGGCGGTGAACGCGACGACGGCCGCGTCGTCGGTCAGGTCGAGGCACACCGGCGTCAGGGTGCCTGGCCCGGTTGCCTCCTTGCCGAGGGCGTCGAGCCGGGTCTGGTCGCGCCCAAGCGCGAGGACGGTGGCTCCGTCCGAGGCCAGCAGCAGCGCGGTGGCCCGGCCGATGCCGCTCGATGCACCGGTCACCACAGCGACCTGTCCGGCGAGCGGAACCTCGTCCGCCGCCGGGCCGTCCGCGCCTGCGCCCGCGCCCGATCCGTTCGGGGCCGCCATCAGACGTTCTGGTGGGAGAACACCAGTACCGCGTCCTCCCGCGGCGGCGCGGTGTCGTAGGTCAGGCAGATGTCCTCGGGGATCCGGCTCAGGTCGGTGCCACGCAGGTAGTCCCGCATGGTCGTGCCGGTGCACTCCGCGTCGACGTTTGGCGCTCCGACGTGGTTGACCACGTCGTCGAAGTGGACGGTGCGGAAGTCCATGCTGAACCGGGTGCGGCCGGAGTTGTTCGGCACCGAGGAGTGCAGCTGGGCCGCCGAGAAGATCATTATTCCGCCGGAGGGGGCGACCACCCGGGTCTGCGGAAAGATTTCCACCTCCTCCTCGGGCTTGGGCTGCTTGCGAGTGTCGGACTTGATGTGCTTCGCGGCGTCGGCCCGGTTCTTCGCGTTCCACTCGTAGTAGTCGTAGTCGCGGGAACCGTTCTTCACGCCCTGGGAGAAGTAGCGCGGGTGGAAGGCCATGGCGTTCTCCGGCACGATGTCGAAGATCGGCATCCACCAGTTGAGCTGGCAGAACGGTGCCGAGTACCAGGTGTCGCGGTGTGGGTGGAAGGCGTAGGCGATGCCCGAGGTGAGGTAGTCGTCCGACGTCGAGGTCCGCAGCCGGGGCACGTCGAAGTAGGTCTTCGACAGGTCGCAGCCGTGCTCGGCGAGAATCGCCGGCAGCAGCTCCTTGCAGGTGGGGTGGTGGATGAACCGTGGCTTCAGCTCGGCGAGCAGGGCCGCGTAGTCCTCGACCGGCATGTGGTACTGCGCCGTCTCGGGGTCGAGATCGCCGAAGGCCTCGCGGATCAGGGCGCGGCTGAACTCGACGAACTCCCGCGTCGCGGGCCTGGGCGCGTAGACGAACAGCTCGCCGGCGTAGAGCCTCGCCCGCCGCTCGTCATCGGACAGCGTGGACTCGACCAGTACCGAACTCATCAGGTTCCCCCTCGGAACGAACATGGGTGAGAAGCAGCCGGGCCATGGCGAGTTCGTCCGGCGTGGTGACATGGATGTTCGCCGGCTCGCCGGGGATGACCACGACTAGGCCGCCGGCCGCGGCGACCATCGCCGAGTCCTCGACGGCCTCGCGGGCCCCCGCGTGCACGGAGCGCAGCAGGTCCGCCCGGAAGGCGTGCGGGGTCTGCACGAGCCGGTGCGTCTCCCGCGGCAGCGAGGCCCCAGTGACCAACCGGGGGGTGTCGTCGGGGAGGCCGTCGATCACCGTCGAGTGGATCTCCTTGACGACCTCGGTGAGCGGGAGCCCGGGTACGGCCGCGTCGGCGCCGGCGCGGACCTCGTCGACGACCCGCTGGTACAGGGCGGGAGTCGCGAGCGGATGGGCGGCGTCGGTGATCACGATGATCCCGGCGTCCGCGGGCACGGCCGTCAGCCCCGCCCGGACGGACTCGGCCCGGGTGGCGCCGCCGGCGACGACCCGCACTCCGTCCGGCGGTGACCAGTGGCCGATCAGGGCGGCGGGGACGACCACGGCGATGCCGTCACTGGCGGGCCGCGCTGCCGCGACCGGGTGGGCGAGCAGGGGCTCACCCCCGAGGTCGAAGAACTGTTTCGGCCCGCCGAAACGCGTGCCGCCGCCGCCGGCCAGCACGATCGTCCAGACCGGGCCGCTGTTCCCGGTGCTCCCCGCGCCGTTGGTGACGGCGACAGCGGTGTCGGTCACCGCTGGGCTCCCGCGGGCGCGGCGCTGGTGACGTCGCTGAGCAGATCGACGCCCGCCAGGGCGTCGGCCGCCGCCGCGACGGTGTCGAACGGCAGGTCCGCGCGGTCGGCGATGTCGAGCAGGCTGCGCGTGCCGTCGGCCAGGTTCAGCACCCACAGCAGGCCCATCTCGATCGCCTGGCGGTTCATGGTGGCCCCGATGGCGCGGTACAGGCCTCGCCGGCCGAGCTGCGGCTCCCCGTAGGGGGCGGTGTTGCGCCAGATGCGGTCGCGCTCGCAGATGGCGATCGTCCGCAGCAGGATCGCGAACGAGTCGGCCAGTGACTCCGGGGTCACGAAGTCGAGGTCGTCCGCGGACGTGTGGTACTGCGGATAGTCGCCGTGCTGGCCGCGCCCGAACCGGCCGACGGGCAGGTCGAAGCCGGGGGAGCAGAACTGCCGTTCGTCGTAGCCGTAGGGGGAGAAGTCGATGGCCCGGTGCGGCCGCCCGGTCTCGGCGAGCGCCGCGGCCGCGGCCCGGTCGACGACGGCGTCACCCCGCCGGCTGCGCTTGTAGGTCGGGTCGGAACGGTCACCCAGGCCGGTCAGCACCAGCCCGTGCCGAATGCGCCCGACGGTGTCGCGGTTGCGCGCGAGCCAGGTGATCGATCCGATCGTGCCGGGGATGAACAGCAGCCGGAAGGTGTGCCGGCGGGGCAGCCTGGCCAGGGTGCGGGCCAGCAGGGTGGCCGTGGCGATGCCCGAGCAGTTGTCGTTCGCCATCGCCGGGTGGCAGGTGTGGGTCGTGATGAGGAACTCGTCGTCCGTGGTCCCGGGCAGCATGATCTCGCCGTAGGTCAGCGACCCCGCGGTGAGGGTGGTGTCGATCTCCACGCCGTACTCGCCGTCGGGCAGCGCGGCGAGCTGCCGGTCGGTCAGGCAGAAGCCCCAGTTCTCGGTGTAGTAGGAGGTCCGGTAGGGCACCCAGTCCGGGCGGTCCGGCATCGAGAACAGGTGCGGGCGCAGCTCGTCGAGGGACAGCCGGGCGCGGACCGGTGTGCTGTACCCCAGCAGGTGCAGCGGGTTGTCAGCGGCGTCGACGATGGTCTTGCCGTCCGGGCCGGTCAACCGGGCCGAGGTGACGTTCCATTCCCGGGGCACGGTCCAGTCCAGGACCGGTGTCCCGCTGGGGACCTCGTGCACCGTGAGCGCGGGCTCCGGGCCGAGCGCCCGCGCGACGGTGGCGAGCGTCGTGCGGACACCGTCCCCGGTGATACTGCGCGCGGGGGGCAGCAGGGTGGCGACCAGGTCGTGCAGCCACGTACCCGGGTCGGCGCCTGCCGTCGCCGCGTACTCGCTTGCGCCGCCGGGGTCGGAACCGCTCAGGGGGGAACCGTTCGGCTCGGGACTGCCGGAGCCGCGGGAGGAATCGCTCATCGCTGGACCCGTCCGGAACCTCAGCCGGCCCAGACACGCCAAGGCGCGGCACCGGAATCCCAGAGCTGGTTCAGCTCGGTCCAGTCGCGGAACGTGTCCATACCCATCCAGAATCCGTCGTGGGTGTGCAGGGTCAGCTGACCGTCCCGGGCCAGCTGCTGCAGCGGGTGACGCTCCAGCAGCAGTGCCGGGTCGTCGTCGAGGTACTTGTCGATGAACTCGCGCTCGAAGACGAAATATCCCCCGCTCACCCAGCCGGTCTGCGGCGGCTTCTCGGCGAAGAGGGTGACGGCGTTGCCGTCCGTGGTCAGCTCGCCGTAGCGACTCGACGGCCGGACGCCGGTGACCGTCCCGATCCGCCCCGACGCCAGGTGGTCGGCGAGCACCGCGCCGATATCGACGGCACCGACTCCGTCGCCGTAGGTCAGCATGAACCGCGGGCCGGTCAGGTACTGGGCGACCCGGCGCAGCCGGGCTCCGGTTCCGGTGAGTAGGCCCGTCTCGGCGAAGGTCACCTCCCACGCCTCGTCGCCCACGGTGTTGTGGAACTGGGGGGTGTGGTCGTCGGAGAGCGTGAGGGTGAAGTCGGCGACCTGCGCACGGTAGGCGAGGAAGTAGTTCTTGATCAGATCGCTCTTGTAGCCGAGGCAGAGCACGAACTTACGGAAGCCGTAGTGCTCGTAGGTCTTCATGATGTGCCACAGCACCGGCTTGCCGCCGATGTCCACCAGCGGCTTGGGTAGTTTCTCGCTGGCTTCCCGCAGCCGGGTTCCCATCCCGCCGCACAGGATCACGACGGGGATGTCCGCCACGTCGGGAATCTCGCTGGTCTGGGCGATCTCGATGCTCAAGGCTGTTGCGTCTCCCGTGCTCATGCCCCGGTCCGGACGCGCTCGGGGCGGATGGGCGTCGATGGCCTGGTCGTCGCGGGACCGCGATGCGCTCCGGGCGACCCGGGACAGCCGTCCCGCGGGCCGGCTGGTCGTGACCGGTGGGGGCAGCCACCGGGCGGTCCGGCTGCGCGGGCGGCGCGTTCTCACGCGGGTGAGGACGTCGCTGCTCGCCCGCGAACGTGCGTGCGGGCGTGATCCCGTGGCAACGGTACCGTATGGGCCTTTGCCGGCTGGTGGTGTCCCTACGAACCCGCGCGTGCGGCATAGACCCCACAACCCCGCGGGCCTCCCATGCGTCTGACTCCGGTAACTCCCGTGACTCCCCTGACTCCGGTGACTCTGGGACCGGATGACGGTTTCGGTGGGTCGGGTGCGCCTGTCGAACGATTCTCTCGGAGCGGGATGGTTGGCCTACGGATGGTCGATCGTTGCACTGCGTGATAAGCCGAGGCCGCCGAAGGCACACTTCGTCAGTGGTTGTTACTGTTTGGCGATCACTCTCGGATTACCGAACGAGTCTCGGCTCAGGTGTCGACGGTGATGGCGGACCTCGTTGCGAGTCACCGGATCGGGGAGAGTGCAG
>NZ_CDWRCK010000017.1:7036-15422 GCF_977927595.1 Frankia sp. CcWB3 | reverse complement strand
CCCTTGGAGTCGAAATGAAATAACTTGCGCGTTTCGAACCCTCCACAGGCCTGTGACCTGCGATGATGCTCTCAATCACGTATTTGTTACTTCATTACGTCCCCCTTGACCGTACTTTTGCGTTACATGAGTAAAAATGACTTTATAGGTAGAAACGTACGACTGGGGTGATGCGGGTGCGCGGGCGCTCCTGGTCGGATGACCCTCCGGCCGGCCGCTGGCCGGTGGACGGATCGCCATCCTCGGACCAGGACGGCACGGTGCGCCACTCCGAGGTGGATCCGCCCCGTTCGGCCGATCGGCGGCTTGCCGGTGGAAGCGCCGGCATGCCGACCCCGTCCCGGGGCGAGTGGCTGGACGCCCGGCTGCTCCCGCTGCGCCGTCGCCGAAGTGACACGACGACGCGGATGCTCCGTTCCCCCAGCGAGGGTTCCCCCACCGAGCTGGTCTACATCCGCCGCAACGGTGCTTCTTGCGACGCGCGTGGCGGCCCGGTCACAGGCCGCGCCGGGGACCGGGCGGACCCGGCGCGGGCACGTCCGGACGGTGCCACCACGACCGTGTTCCATTGGCACGGGCGGCAGGCCCCGGCCGGTAAGGGGCTGGACACGCCGGACACGAACGTCCTGGCCTGGGGCGTGCCGGCTCGGGGCGTGCCGGCCTGGGACGGGTCGATCTGGGACGTGCCGGCCCGGGACGTCCCAGCCTGGGACGGGCAGGTACCGGACGCGCGTGTTCGGGCGGACGACGGCGGTGGGCCTGGCCCGGGTCGTCCATCTCGCGTCGCCGGTTGGATCACCGCGCGCCCCGGGGGCCGAGCCGGCCGAATCCCGCGTCTCCCGCTCGTCGCGGTCTCGATCGCGGTCGTGCTCGCCCTGACCGCCCTGACCGCCTGGGTTCTGGCGCCCTCCGGAGGACACCCCACGGACACAGCGGCCGGCGGCCCGACGTCCGCCCCGCCGACGCCGCCCCCGCCGCAGTCGCCGGGCTCCGGCCTCTCGCCCGCACCGGGGGTCCAGCCGCCGGTCACCGCGCCCCGGGTACAGCGGGCCGCCACGACCGGTGAGTTTCCCACGGGGGTCGCCGCGCACACGTTGGCGCAGGCGAACCGCTGGGCGGAATTCCGTGGCCGGCCCAACGACGTCGTCGTCATGTACACCGAGCGGTCCAGCTGGCGGGCGATCGTCGAGCCCTGGATCGGGCGCGACGCCTCGCCCTTCGCCGGCTTCTCTGGCATATGGGTCATCAGCCAGCCGCTCTTTCCAGACCAAGGGCCGGAGAAGGGCAACCTCGCCGACTGTGCGGCCGGCCGCTACGACGCCGAGTGGCGGCAGTTCGGCCGCTGGCTGGTGAGCATGGGGCGGGGCGACTCGTTCGTCCGGCTGGGCTGGGAGTTCAACGGGCTGTGGTTCGCGTGGGCGGCCACGGACCCGCAGCAGTGGGTGCAGTGCTTCCGCAACGCCTCGTCGGCGATCAAGGCCACCAGCCCGCGGGTCCGCATCGACTGGAACCTCAACGCCCACGGCTCGACCACGTCGGTCGGCGCCTTCGATCTCTACCCGGGTGACCAGTACGTCGACGTCATCGGGGTCGACACCTACGACCAGTACCCGCCGAGCCCGACCTACGCCGACTTCGACAACCAGTGCAACGGGGACGGCGGTCTCTGCCAGGTGATCCTCTTTGCGCGGACCCATCACAAGCTGTTCTCGGTGCCGGAGTGGGGTGTGGTCAGCCAGCAGGGCACCAAGGCGGGTCGGGTCGGGGCCGCGGGTGGGGACAACCCCGTCTACATAGAGAAGATGCACGAGGCGTTCGTGCGCAACGCGGACATTCTCGCCTACGAGGCGTACTTCCCCGATGCCCTGCCGAACAACGTCCGTTCCTCGTTGGTCGACCCCACCATCAATCCCATGGCGGCGGCGATGTACCAGCGGCTCTGGGGCTGATCCCTGGGGGCTGATCCAACACGATCAGCGTACGCTGCCGGTCCCGGCGCGGGGGCTAGAGAAAGAAGATCATCGCACCCACCACGGCAGACCTCGCCAACCTCGCTGGCAAGACCAGCATCAAAACCTGAAGTTATTTTCCGGTACTCCCTGGCATCGGGCACCGATGATCGGTGTTTACTCGGGTAGCTGCCGCCAGATTTCGCGCCAGCGGGTGTCGGACAGGGAAGCCGGATCGGCGCCCTCGGCACGGACCGTGCCCTCGACGGCGGCCAGCCGGTCCCGGAAGCGACGGGCGGTCGCCCGAAGGGCCCGCTCCGGATCGACGGAGGCCATCCGGGCGAGTGCGACGGCGGCTAAAGAGCAGATCACCGATCAGGTCGTCCCCCGCCGTGCCCGACCGGGCCAGTACGGCGGCCGTGGCGGCGATCTCGGTGACCCGATCGCCCGCGTCGGTCACACCCCACGCGGCCGTCCCGGTCAGCGCGAGCGCAGGGACGCCGATGCCGGCCGCCCGCTTCAGCAGCTTGGCCGCGAGGGACAACGCCGGTTGGGAGAGTGGGACGCCCTCGGTCACCGAGACGCGCCCCTTCTCGACCGCCTTGATCGCGTCCCAGTTGGCGACGACGTTCGCCGGACCGTCCACGACCACGTCACCGAACACGTGCGGATGACGGCGGATCAGTTTGGCCACCAGGCCGGCCGCGACGTCATCGACGTCCCAGCCGTCCTCGGCGCGCTCGGCGGCGATCCGAGCGTGGAAGAGCACCTGCATCAGCACGTCGCCGAGTTCCTCGCGCAGCTCGGTGAGATCGTAGTCCTCGATCGCCTGATACGCCTCGTACGTCTCCTCGACCAGGTACGGGGCGAGCGAGGTGTGCGTCTGCTCGGCGTCCCAGGGGCAGCCGCCCGGCGACCGCAGGCGGTCCATGACCGCGACGGCGTCCAACAGGCTCGAGCCGGGCAGCTCCCTGGTGGCCACGAGGCTCGTCACTTCGACCCCGGTCACCCCATCGACCCCGGTCACCCTCTCGACGCCGGCATCGTTCCGTTCCCCGGATCCACTCGCCTCGTCGAGGAGGCGGTCGAGGATGCTCGGCGTAAGCGGATCGGGCAGCCAGGCGACCTCGGCCGCCGCGGGATCCGGCAGGGCGGCCCGGATGAGGGTCACCGCGCCGGCCAGACCGCCGGGATCGCCGGGATCGACGATCAGGACGGTCGCACCGGCCGCCCGCAGCGCGGCGAGCTGAGGATGCGTGGGGCTCGCGGTCAGGACGGGCACCGTGCGCACGACATCCCATGCCCGGGCCGTGAGGATTCCCGGTGCCACCCGGGGGCTGGTGACGACCACGGTGATCCGCATCAACATGTCGCCGTCCGCTCAGGATCGGGTGGTCAGGTCCAGGATCGGCGTGGGCGCGGGCTTGCTGGCGATCGAGCCCTCGGCGGCGACCACGGCGAACTGCTTCGTGTCCCAGGTACCAAATCGTGGGTTTATCGAGATGGGATCCCGGGACTCGGCCTGCGCGAGTAGCGGGCGCACCTTCGTCGCCCGTTTGTCCGCCACCAGGAACCGGGCCAGGTAGGGCTTGGCCTGCCGGTAGCTGAGGGGGATCTTCCCGATCTGATCGACGATGCTGTCGTACTGGGCGCGAGTGTCCGCGTCGGAGGCGAGGACACCCGGGCTGATCTTGTCCCCGAGCGCCGACTCGAACGCTCCCGAGCGGACGATCGTCGCCACGTCCTGCTGGGCGAAGCCCGCCGCGGCGGCTCGCTGCTCGAACGCCTTCACGCTGCCGAACTGCAGGATCGCGTACGCCTGGTAGTAGGACGCGATGTCCTGGCCGGTCAGCGAGATCCCCAGCCGCTTCGCCTCACCGGAGATCAATTCGAGCTGCACGAGTGTGGTCAGGGTTCGTCGCTGGAGTTCACCTCGGTTGAGACTCTGCGACACCGACTGCGAGGTCTGCGGGATCGGTACTGTCTCCGCGGCCTTGAGCCCACGGTCGACAATGCCGCGCAGCTGGGAGGTCCCGATGGTCTGCGAACCGACCTGGGCGGCGGCCCCGGCATGGGTCGTGCACCCGGTACCGGCGGTACCGACGAGCACGAGGAGCCCGACACCGGCGAGGAGACGGGAAAGCTTCACGAGCCGAGACGGTATCCGCTCAGCGTGGCGTACGGTACGGCGCCCTACGCCAGGAGTCAGATCGAGGCCGCCGCGGCGGCGACCGAGTCGGCCGCGACCGCATGCAGGAGCTGGCCGACCCAGGCGAGCAGGGCCCGGTCCCGCAACGGTCGGGAGCCGATGCGCCCCGTCTCGGTCGGCGCGGGAACGAGTACGGTCCGCACCGCCGGTTTGACCACGGCGCCCCGGTAGAGCCGGGTCAGCCGGAGTGTCTGGCTCTCCCGCAGCTCCAGCGGAGCGAACCGGATCTGGCGACCGGCGGCGATGATCTCCGTGACGCCAAAGTGCCGGGCAAGAACCCGCAGGCCCGCGACGGCCAGCAGGTTCTCGACCGGTTCGGGCACCGGACCGAACCGGTCCACGAGCTCGCCACGCACCTCGTCGATGTCGGCGTCCGTGGCGGCGCCGGCCAGCCGCCGGTAGGCGTCCAGCCGCAGCCGCTCGCTCGGCACGTAGTCGTGCGGCAGGCTCGCGTCGACCGGCAGCTCGACCTTGACCTCCGGGGGCTCCTCGACGCCCTCCTTGCGGTACTCGGCCACCGCTTCGCCGACCATCCGCACGTACATGTCGAACCCGACCGAGGCGATGTGCCCGGACTGCTCGCCGCCGAGCAGGTTGCCCGCTCCCCGGATCTCCAGGTCCTTCATGGCTACGGCCATTCCGGCACCAAGGTCGTTGTGCTGGGCGATCGTGGCGAGCCGGTCGTGGGCGGTCTCGGTCAGCGGCTTGTCCGGCGGGTAGAGGAAGTAGGCGTACGCCCGGTCCCGGCCCCGCCCGACCCGGCCGCGCAGCTGGTGCAGCTGGGACAGGCCGAACACGTCGGCCCGCTCGACGATGAGGGTGTTGGCGTTGGAGATGTCCAGGCCCGACTCCACGATCGTCGTGCAGACCAGCACGTCGAACTTCTTCTCCCAGAAGGAGACCATGACCTGCTCAAGCGCGTCCTCGTGCAGCTGGCCGTGGGCGGTGGCGATCCGCGCCTCGGGAACCAGATCGCGCAGCCGGGCGGCGGCCCGGTCGATCGTCTCCACCCGGTTGTGGATGAAGAAGACCTGCCCCTCGCGCAGCAGCTCCCGGCGGATCGCCGCGGTCACCTGACGGGCGTCGTAGGCGGCGACCGAGGTCAGCACCGGGTGCCGCTCCTCGGGCGGAGTGTCGATGGTCGACAGCTCCCGGATGCCGGTGATCGACATCTCCAGCGTGCGGGGGATCGGTGTGGCGCTCATCGTGAGCACGTCCACCGCCGTGCGCATCTTCTTGAGCTGCTCCTTGTGCTCGACACCGAATCGCTGCTCCTCGTCGACGATCACCAGGCCGAGATCCTTGAAGCGGTTCTCCCCGGACAGCAGCCGGTGGGTGCCGATGACCACATCGACACTGCCGGTAGCGAGCCCCTCCTGCACCGCCTTGTGTTCGGCGGGCGAGTTGAACCGGCTCATCGCCTTCACCACCACCGGGAACGCGGCGTAACGCTCGGAGAAGGTCTGGAAGTGCTGCTGGACCAGCAGCGTCGTGGGCACCAGCACCGCGACCTGCTTGCCGTCCTGCACCGCCTTGAACGCGGCCCGCACCGCGATCTCGGTCTTGCCGTAGCCGACGTCACCGCAGATCACCCGGTCCATCGGGACCGGCTTCTCCATGTCGGCCTTGACCTCGTCGATGGCGGCGAGTTGGTCGGGTGTCTCTCGGAACGGGAAGGCGTCCTCCAGCTCACGCTGCCAGGGACTGTCGGGAGCGAAGGCGTGCCCGGGAGCAGCCATCCGGGCGCTGTAGAGCCGGATCAGCTCACCGGCGATCTCCTTGACGGCCTTGCGGGCCCGACTCTTGCGCTTGGCCCAGTCGGCGCCGCCGATGCGGTCCAGGCTCGGCGCGTCACCCCCGACATACCGGGTGATCTGTTCAAGCTGGTCGGTCGGCACATACAGCCGATCGCCCCGGGCGTACTCCAGCAGAAGGTACTCCCGCTGGGCGCCCGCGACGGTCCTGGTGACCATCTCGACGTAGCGGCCGACGCCGTGCGCGTCGTGGACCACCATGTCCCCCGGGAGCAGGGCGAGCGGGTCGATGCCCTTGCGCCGCCGGCTCGGCATGCGCCGCATGTCCTTCGTGCTCACCCCGCGGGCACCCGCGATGTCACTTTCGGTAAGAACGGCGAGGCGCAAAGTATCGCTGGTGAAGCCGGTGGCGAGCCGACCGCAGGTCACCATGGCGACGCCCGGAGTGAGCGTGGCCTCCTCGGCGAGGCCGGCGCCCAGGTCGGCGTCGCGCAGCATCTCCACCAGGCGCTGCGCCGGACCGTGCCCCTCGGTGACCAGCAGCACTCGCCAGGACTCGGCGAGCCAGCCCTTGACGTCGGCGATGACCGCCGCGGTGTCCCCGTGGTAGATCGGTGCGGGCCGGAGGCTGGCGACCACCGTGTTGTCGCCGTACTCGGTCCCGTCGTAGACGGCGCCCGCCAGCCCGGTGCCTGCCGGCTCCTGGTCGATGCCTACCGGGGCCGACATGAAGGGAGTGACCGACCACCACGGCAGACCGAGATCCTCCGCACGCTCGCGGACCTCGGTGATCGATCGGTAGGCGGCCGCGCCGAGATCGATCGGCGCGCCGCCACCCAGCGCCGCGACGCTCCACGACGCCTCGAGGAACTCCTGGCTCGTGCGCACCAGTTCGCTCGCCCGCGAACGGACCCGTTCGGGATCGCAGACCAGCACGTGGGTGCCGGCCGGCAGGTCGTCCAAGAGCAGTGACATGGCGTCGACGAGTACCGGGGCGAGCGCCTCCATCCCCTCCACGGGGATGCCGTCGGCGATCTTGTCGAGCAGGTCCAGCAGCTCCGGGTGGCGCGTCGCGAGGTCCGCGGCCCGCGCCCGCACCTGCGCGGTCAGCAGCAGTTCGCTGCACGGCGGCGCGAACAGGACACGGCCACCACCGGTCGCGCCATCATCCTCCGGCAGCGCCCGCTGGTCCGCCACGGAGAACCGGCGGATGTCCTCGACCTCGTCGCCGAAGAACTCGACCCGCAGCGGATGCTCCTCGGTGGGCGGGAAGACGTCGAGGATGCCGCCGCGCACGGCGATCTCGCCGCGCCGCTCGACCAGGTCCACCCGATGGTAGGCGATGTCCACCAGCCGCGTCACCACGCCGTCGAGGTCGGCCGTATCGCCCTCGGCGAGGGTGACCGGTGCGAGCTCGCCGAGCCCGGCCACCTGGGGTTGCAACACCGCACGGATCGACGCGACCACGATCCGCAGCGGCGGCCGACCGGTGCTCGCCGGATGCGTGAGCCGGCGCAGCACGGCGAGGCGCTGCCCGACCGTGTCAGCCCGGGGGGACAGCCGCTCGTGGGGCAGGGTCTCCCAGCTCGGGAAGACCGCGACCACATCGGGACCGAGCAGGCTGCCGAGCGCCGATGCCAGATCCTCGGCCTCCCGGCCAGTAGCCACGACGGCGAGGACCGGCTGGTCGGCCCCGACCGCCAGGGCCGCGGCGGCGAAGGGCCGCAACGCCGCGGGACCAGCGAGGTCGAGGACCGGTTCACCGACCGCGCCGATCGCCCGGCCCAGGGCAGGGTCCCCGCCGGGACGGGCGATCAGCGCGTCGAGCAACGGCGCGAGGGTCATGGGGTGCGTCCCTGTGCCTCTCGGTTGGTTGGGATCCGACTCCGACTGGTTGGGATCGGACGACGTGACACGGCAAGGCCGATCCGGCCCTGATCTACCGCCCGGCCCCGCTCCACACGACGCTTCCGCCCGGCGATGCCCCGGTCCGCAGGCGCCGGGTCAACCTCGATACCCAGTCGATCTCGATACCGGATCAGGCCCGATACCGGGCCGACCTTGATACCCAGTTGACCCTGATACCGGGCCAGCCTTAATACCGGGCCAGCCCCGATACCGGGCCGACCTTGATCGGCTCAACCCTGTCGGCACAGACGATATGTCCAGCCTACGACAACCTTCCCACCCGCCCCGGCAACCCACCCTCCTCCCGTTCGGGCCGGCGCCGTGCCCGTCGGGGCCGGGGTAACGTGCGCGTCCAGGCGAACGCGGGGCCGGTCAGGTGGAAGCCGAGGGCGCAGCTGCAGGGTCGCACCGGCGAGCGCGACGGCCCCGACGTGACGTATCTCACGTTTCCGGTAACGCGTTCCGGTCGGTACCGGACGACGGACGGCACGCTCGGGCGTCCCGCGCTCCCCCGCCTCGGCAAAGGGGGCGCTGCATCGCCGATCGACGTACAGTCGATTGCCTGG
>NZ_CDWRCK010000017.1:0-6652 GCF_977927595.1 Frankia sp. CcWB3 | reverse complement strand
CGTCCGGTCCGGTCGTCCAATATCTACCTTAACGTAAGGGCCGAGTTGTCCACCAATCGCCGTGGTGTTTCGGGATCGAACACGACCCGTGGCGACGTTTACCAGATCGGGGACGTTGCGGAGCGGGTCAGTCTCTCCCTGCGAACAGTCCGCTACTATGAGGAATCGGGGCTCCTCATGCCGGTAGGTCGGACCGTAGGGGGATTTCGTCTCTACGACGATGATGCCATCGAGCGGCTGCTCCTCATCAAGAAGATGAAACCGCTGGGGTTCACCCTGGAGGAGATACGGTCGCTGCTGGCCCTTCGCGACGAGCTCGCCGAGCCCGACCTCGCCGCGGACGCCCGGGCCGAGCTCCAGGAACGGCTTGGCACCTGGGTGGTACTCGCGGAGGAAAAGCTCTCTACGCTTCGGGAGCAGGTCAGCGTCGCGGAGTCGTTCGTCGGCGGGCTGCACGACGACGCGAAACGGTCGCGCGGAACCGCCTGATCCGCGGACACCGATCATCGCACTCACCGCGGCGGGCCTCGCGAATCTCACCGGCAAGACCAAGATCAAAACCTGAGGTTATTTTCCAGCAACTCCCAGGGGATGCTCCACGCTGCGCCGGAGGCGTCGTGGGCTGTCTGTTGGTTATCTCAGAGAGGTCGCCGGAGGCGACTGAACGGAGACTCCGTACGGCGCCTGGTGCCAGGGGTCCCCGCACTGCACCGAAGGCGCCGTGTGGGGGAAGGCTAGCCTCTGAGGGCATGGCTGCCATCCCACGTAAGGCGCTGGCCGACGTCCGCCAGATCGCGGCGCGGCGGACGGCTCCGATCGTCCTTGAACTTGATCTGACGGTCGACCCGATCGAAGGCGCCCCCACCGACCCGATCACCCTGGCGCTCGCCCGGCGCCGGACGACCCTGCGGGATGTTGTCGAAGGCCTACGGTACGCGACCGAGGATCCCCGGGTGTCCGTCGTAGTCGCGCACAT
Organism: Frankia sp. CcWB3; assembly: GCF_977927595.1. Classification (NCBI taxonomy): domain Bacteria; kingdom Bacillati; phylum Actinomycetota; class Actinomycetes; order Frankiales; family Frankiaceae; genus Frankia; species Frankia sp. CcWB3. The sequence continues at coordinate 5,676 of NZ_CDWRCK010000017.1, read as the reverse complement.
CGCCGCCTGCGGGATGCCGCTGGCACGTATCCAGGAGATTCGCGCCGCGATCGCCGCGTTTCGTGCGGCCGGTGGCACCGCCATCGCCTACGCGGACACCTTCGGGGAGTTCGGGGGCGGCACGGCGCCCTACTATCTGGCCTGCGCGTTCGACGAGATCTGGCTCGCCCCGCCCGGTGACTGCGGCCTGACCGGTCTCGGGATGGAGGCGCCGTTCCTGCGAGGATCGCTCGACCGGCTCGGCATCTCCGTCGAGATCGGCCAGCGGTACGAGTACAAGAACGCCGTCAACACGCTGGTGGAGCGGGACTTCACCCCGGCGCACCTGGAGGCGGTCAGCCGGATCATCGAGTCCAGCTCCGACCAGATCGTGGCCGGCATCGCCGAGGGACGCGGGCTGTCCACCGACCGGGTCCGGCGTCTGATCGATCTCGGACCGCTGGCCGGGTCCGTCGCGCTCGACACCGGTCTCGTCGACCGTCTCGGCTACCGCGACGAGGTGTACGCGGCGGCACGGGAACGGGTGACGCGGGGGCCGTTGGCCGGATTCGAGGATGATGGGGAGGGCGCGGGCCGGGACGATGCGCGCCGCGGGCCCGGCGCGGAGCCGGTTCTGATGTACGCCTCCGCCTACCGGCGGTCCGTCGAGCGGTGGGAGAAGTTCCCGGCGCGCCGCGTAGCGGCGCTGGCGGCCGGCAGCCCGGCGGCTTTCTTCTTCCGCGAGGTTCCCGATGATCGGGACGGCTCCCGTCCCGACGGCGCCGGGGAGGCTCACCTCCACCCGGACGAGGCCGCGGGCATCGGGACGAGTGCGCTGGCCCCCTCCGTGACGGCGCCGCATCGCGACCCGAAGAAGGCGGTCATCGCGCTCATCCACGGGACCGGGCCGGTCGTCCTCGGACACGGTGCCCCGGGTCCGTTCTCCGGGCCGGTGCTCGCCGCGGAGGCCACCGCGGCGGCCTTCCGCTCCGCCGCGCGTGATCCCGCGGTGGCGGCGGCGGTGTTCCGGGTGAGCAGCCCTGGGGGTTCCTACGTCGCATCCGACCTGGTCCGCCGGGAGGCCGAGCGGTTCCGGGCCAGCGGTCGGCCGCTGATCGTCTCGATGGGTGACGTGGCGGCCTCCGGTGGCTACTTCGTCGCCCTGGCATCCGATGCGATCGTGGCGAACCCCGGCACGCTGACCGGCTCGATCGGGGTGTTCGCCGGCAAGCAGGTGATCAGCGGCCTGCTCGACAAGGTGGGAGTGGGCTTCGGTGCCGTCGCGGAGGGTGAGCATGCGCTGATGATGTCGCCGCGGCGGCCCTTCACCCCGGGGGAGCGGGAGAAGCTGGAGGAGTTCCTGGACCGGGTCTACGCCGACTTCGTCGACAAGGTAGCGACCGCTCGCGGGCTGTCCCGGGACCAGGCGCACCAGCTGGCCCGCGGCCGGGTGTGGACCGGCGCGGACGCCCATGCGCACGGCTTGGTGGACGTCCTCGGCGGGTTGGCGCAGGCGATCGAACTTGCCTGGTCGCGCGCCGGTCTGCCGGCCGGTGAGACCCCGCGGGTGCGGCTGACGCCCAAGCCGTCGGTGCTGGAACGGGTCCGGTCGCCGAAGTCCAGCGAGGACCGCGGGGCCGCCGCGTCCGTGGCCGGGTCGGTGGCCGGGTCCGCCCTGGGCCTGCTCGGCCCCGGTCCCGGTGCCGGCTTCGTCCCGGGCTGGGGGGCGCTGGCACCGCTGGCGGCGCGGCTCGGTCTGCCCTCGGCCGGTCCGCTGGTCATGCCGCCGATCGGGCGGATCGGTTAGCCGGTCCGCACCGGTGGCCCACAACGAACTCGCCGGCCTGTGGGATGCGTGACACCGCCGTCCGCGGGAGGATCGACGCCCGGGTGCCCGACGGCCAGGCAGGCGGTGGAATGACCGTCGGGTGGCCGGTGAATGGACGCGCCGCGCCGCGCCGGGCCGGGACCGGCGTCGCGTCGCCGTGGGGCGACGGTAGTCTCGCAGCGACCGGTTTCGTCCGGACGGCACCGCTCGTCCCGCGCTGCGATCCGCGGCAGGCCATCAGGGTCTGCCCCGGTGGCCTGCCGCGGTGTGGTGGCTTCCGGTCACCGGCCCGTGGCGGTCCGCTGCTGCCGCCGCGTCATCGTTCCGTGTCAGAGCGCATACCGGAGGTCGAAGCCGTGCCGTCCATCGAGGCCGTCGGAGCCCGCGAGATCCTTGACTCGCGCGGTAACGCCACCGTCGAGGTCGAGGTCGTTCTGGAGGACGGCACGCTGGGCCGCGCCGCGGTGCCCAGCGGGGCGAGCACCGGCGCCTTCGAGGCTGTCGAGCTGCGCGACGGGGACAACCGCTACGGCGGCAAGGGCGTGACCAAGGCCGTGGCCGCGGTGATCGACCGGATCGGTCCGGCGATCATGGAGTTGGAGGCCACCGAGCAGCGTCTTCTCGACGCGACGCTCATCGACCTCGACGGCACCCCGGGCAAGTCGGCCCTCGGCGCCAACGCCCTGCTCGGGGTCAGCCTGGCGGTGGCCAAGGCGGCGGCGTCGTCGAGTGGCCTGCCGCTGTTCCGGTACCTGGGAGGCCCGACCGCGCACCTGCTCCCGGTGCCGATGATGAACATCCTCAACGGTGGTGCCCACGCCGACACCAACGTCGATATCCAGGAGTTCATGATTGCTCCGATCGGCGCGAGCACCTTCGCCGAGTCGCTGCGCTGGGGTGCGGAGGTCTACCACGCGCTCAAGAGCGTGCTGAAGGCGCGGGGCTTGGCGACCGGCGTGGGCGACGAGGGCGGCTTCGCGCCGAGCCTGCCCACCAACCGCGAGGCTCTCGACCTCATCGCCGAGGGGATCGACAAGGCCGGCTTCGCCCTGGGGACAGACATCGCCCTGGCGTTGGACGTCGCCTCCACCGAGTTCTACGCGGACGGGTCGTACGCCTTCGAGGGCAACTCGCGTAGCGCCGAGTACCTGAGCGACTACTATGCCGAGCTCGTCTCCGCATACCCGATCGTCTCCATCGAGGACCCGCTGGCCGAGGATGACTGGGACGGCTGGGTGGCGCTCACCGAGCGGCTCGGTGGCAAGGTGCAGCTCGTCGGGGACGACCTGTTCGTGACCAACCCGGAGCGGCTGGCCCGCGGGATCGCCTTGAAGGCCGCGAACGCCCTGCTGGTGAAGGTGAACCAGATCGGCACGCTGACCGAGACGCTTGACGCGGTGAACCTGGCCCACCGTAGCGGCTACCGGGCGATGATGTCCCACCGGTCCGGCGAGACCGAGGACACCACCATCGCCGACCTCGCCGTCGCGGTCGACTGCGGTCAGATCAAGACTGGCGCCCCGGCGCGCTCGGAGCGGGTCGCGAAGTACAACCAGCTGCTGCGCATCGAGGAGGAACTCGACGACGCGGCCCGGTACGCGGGCGCCGCCGCGTTCCCCCGCCACGGGCAGGCCGGCTGATCCCATGCCGCCGCGGAACACCGCGCTGACCACGAGGGCGACCCTGCTCGCCGTCGTGATCTGCGTGCTGGTCCTGACCCTCGCTTATCCGCTGCGGCTGTACCTGCAGCAGCAGGCCAAGCTCTCCGAGCTGAGCCGGACCAACGCGCAGGCCCAGGCGAGGGTCCATGAGCTGCGGGCGACGGTCGAGCGATACGACGACCAGGCCTGGGTCGAGGACGAGGCGCGCCGTCGGCTGCATTACGTCAAGCCCGGTGAACGGGCGTACCTGATGCCGATCAAACCGGCACCCACCAAGGACGGCGACGAGACCCGCGGCGGGTCGTCCGGGGGTTCGGCCTGGTACGCCCGGCTCTGGTCGGAGATCTCGACGCCGTAGCGGTCACGGGGCGGGAGCCCCGGCCCCGGTGCGGCGAAGGGCGAAGGAACGGTCCTGGCGGACGGTGATGACGGCGAGGGGGCGAGCATGGTACCGGCGGTGACGGCCGAGGATCTCGAGATTGTGCGCTGTCAGCTCTCCCGCGAGCCGCGAGCCGTCCTCGCGGTGGCTCATCGCTGCTCGTGCGGTCTTCCCGACGTGGTCGAGACCGCACCGCGGCTTGCCGGCGGCACCCCCTTCCCGACCCTGTACTACCTCACCTGCCCCCGGGCCGCGTCGGCGATCTCGCGGCTGGAGGGGGCCGGGGTGATGCGCGAGATGACAGCCCGGCTGGCGGAGGATCCGCGGCTCGCCGCCGCCTACGCCGCCGCCCACCGGGACTACCTCGCCCGGCGCGACGCGCACGAGGTGCTGCCCGCGGCCCCGAGCGCGGGTGGCATGCCCGATCGGGTCAAGTGCCTGCACGTCCTCGTAGCGCACAGTCTCGCCGTGGGTCCGGGAGTCAATCCGTTCGGTGACGAGGCCCTTGCGGCTGTTCCCGACTGGGGGCGGCAGGGGCCGTGCGTGGCCGGTGGCCGATGTCCGGGCGTCGACGAGGCCCGCAGCCCGGACCCGCCCCAGGCGGCGGGCCGGCGGGCGACGGACCGACCGGCAGTCGTTCGACAGGGGATCCGATAGGGGACCCGACGGAGGATCCGATAGAGATCCGATAGAGATCCGATAGGGGATTTGACCGGGGAGGAGAGACCGTGAGTCGGGTCGCCGCGATCGACTGTGGAACCAACTCGATCCGTCTGCTGGTGGCGGACGTCGAGGGATCGACCCTGTACGAGCTGGCCCGCCAGATGGAGATCGTCCGGCTGGGGGCCGGGGTCGACCGGACCGGTGAGCTCGCGCCGGAGGCGCTCGCCCGCACCTTCACCGCGCTGCGGGACTATGCCGAGCAGATCGAGCGGCTGGGAGCCTCACGGGTGCGGATGGTCGCCACGAGCGCGACCCGCGACGCGCGCAACCGTCATGAGCTCGTCGCCGGGGTCCGCGCAATCCTCGGTGTGGACCCCGAGGTGATCAGCGGGGACGAGGAGGCGGCCCTGTCCTTCGGTGGCGCCATCGGTGACCTCGTCGGCCGAGCCGGTTCGTTGGACGCCGGTTCGCTTGCCGGTTCGGTCGAGGGCACGCCGACGGGGGCGGGCGCGGCGGGATCCGACCCGGTCGCCACGCCGATCCTGCTCGCCGACATCGGCGGCGGCTCGACCGAACTCGTCCTCGGGGACGCGAGCGGGGTGCGGGCCGCCCGCTCGGTGAACGTCGGATGCGTGCGGCTGGCGGAGCGGCACCTGCACGATGATCCGCCGACCGGCGCGCAGGCCGCGGCGATCGTTGCCGACGTGCACGCGGCACTCGACATCGCCGCCCGCACCGTGCCCCTGACCGAGGCGGCGACGCTGGTCGGCGTCGCGGGGACCGTCACCACGGTCGCCGCCCTCGCGGCTGATCTCCCCGAGTACGACCCGGCCCGCATCCACCTGTCCGTGACGGCGGCGGAGCAGGTCGCGCAGGTCACGGACCGGCTGCTGAGGATGACGCACGACCAGCGCGCGGCCCTGCCGGTGATGCACCCGGGTCGGGTGGACGTTATCGCCGCCGGCGCGCTCGTGCTGCGCACCCTGGTCGAGCGAACGGGCGCCGCGGCGGTGGTGGCAAGCGAACGCGACATCCTCGACGGGATATCGCTGGCCCTAGCCGCCGCGCCGGGCGCCCCGGCCACCGGGCCCGAGCGGGCGGCGTTGCCCGTCACCGCCGGCCCGTCGGTAGCCGGCCCGTTGGTATGAGGACCGGCTGTACGCGGA
>NZ_CDWRCK010000016.1:2036-30487 GCF_977927595.1 Frankia sp. CcWB3 | reverse complement strand
GGCCGAACGCGCGGCTGCTCGCTCGGGCGAGTTCCAGGGCGAAGTCGGCGGCGTCGGCGAAGCGGGTGCCCGGATCCTTCGCCAGCGCCCGCAGGATCACCGCGGAGACGGGTGGCGGAACCATGGTGAGCGGTTCCGGCATGCTTGTCAGATGGTGGTGGGTCAGCGGCTGCACCGCCATCTGACGGCCGAACAGCGGTCGGTTGGCGATCATCTCGTAGAGCACACCCGCGAGGGCGTAAAGATCGGTGGACGGGAAGAGACGCGTCCCTATGATCTGCTCGGGAGCCATGTAACGCGGCGTTCCCAGGATCGCGCTGGCGGTGGTCTCCACTCCGTCGAAAATCTTGGCGATGCCGAAGTCGGTCACCTTCAGCAGCCCGTCGCCGACGAACATGATGTTGTCCGGCTTGATGTCCCGGTGCAGCACTCCGTGGCCGTGCGCTGTGGCGAGGGCGGCCGCGGCCGCGAGCCCGATCGAGCAGGTGGTCTCGGCGGAGACCGGTCCCGAGCTCATCCGCTGTTTGAGCGTGCCGCCGGAGAGCAGCTCCATGACGAGCAGGCAGGTGCCCTCGTGCTCCACGTAGTCGTGGATACGCACGATGTGCGGATGGTCCAGTTCAGCCAGCACCCGAGCCTCGGACAGGAAGCGGGCACGCAGATCGGGGTCGTCGGAGGTGTCCAGCAGGATCTTGATCGCGACCTTGCGGCCGATGAGCCGGTGCTGGCCGGCCAGCACGAGCCCGTAGCCACCCCGGCCCAGGTCGCCCTCGACGGAGTAACCGGGAAGCGCCGCCTCCACCCGAGATTTATCTATCAACAAGGTCCAGATCCGTCCGCTACCACGCCGGGCATCCGCTGTACCGCCACCCGTGCGCCGAGAACCATCCTGGCCTGCAATGACGCCCTTCGTCGGGTTCCTGGTGATCCTACGGCCCTGACCCCCCATTCCCTACCCCCGGCCGGCCGGTCCGGCGTGCCGGATCGGCGACACGGGCAGGCCGACGGGGCTGGCGAGCGCCGCCGTCGCCGCAGTGCGGATGATGGGCACTGCGGCACATGTTGAACCTGCGAGGAAGGGCATCCCACGTCATGTCGACAACCGAGCCCGCTGCCCCGGTGGCTCCGCTGGACATCGCCGCGACCGAGGAATGGGCGGCGCTCACCACGCATCTGCGCGAGATCTCCGAGGTGTCCCTGCGGGATCTGTTCGCCGCCGATCCCCGGCGTGGCGAGACGTTCGCCGTCGAATCGGACGGACTCTATCTTGACTACTCCAAGAACCGGCTGACCGCGCGCACCGTCGAGTTGCTGACCGCGCTGGCCCGGCGCGCCGGGCTGGCGGACCGGATCGAGGCGATGTTCCAGGGCGAGAGGATCAACGTCACCGAGAACCGACCGGTGTTGCACGTGGCGTTGCGCGCCCCGGCCGGCACCCGGATCGAGGTGGATGGCGCCGACGTCGTCCCCGACGTGCATCGGGTGCTCGACGCGATGTCCCGATTCGCCGACCGGGTGCGGTCGGGAGAATGGCTGGGTGCCACCGGTGAGCGGATCCGGACGGTGGTCAACATCGGCATCGGCGGCTCCGACCTGGGACCCGCCATGGCCTACGACGCCCTGCGCGACTATGCCGACCGGTCGATCGAAGTCCGGTTCGTCTCCAACGTCGACCCCACCGACATCTGGGAGGCCACCGCCGATCTCGATCCGGCCAGCACCCTGTTCATCGTCTCGTCCAAGACGTTCACCACCCTGGAAACGATCTCCAATGCGCGGGCCGCGCGGTCCTGGCTCACCGGCCTGCTCGGCGAGGACGCCGTTTCCCGGCATTTCGTCGCGGTCTCCACGAATGCCGAGAAGGTCGCCGAGTTCGGTATCGACACCGAGAACATGTTCGAGTTCTGGGACTGGGTGGGCGGCCGGTACTCGGTGGACTCCGCGATCGGCCTCTCGCTGATGATCGCGATCGGGCCGCCGAACTTCCGGGAGTTCCTCGCCGGTTTCGCCGCCATGGACACGCACTTCCGGACGGCTCCGTTCGAGCGGAACCTTCCGGTTCTGCTCGGCCTGATCGGCCTGTGGTACCGCGACTTCTTCGGTACCGCGACGCACGCGGTGCTGCCCTACAGCCACTACCTGGGCCGATTCCCGGCTTATCTCCAGCAGCTGGACATGGAGAGCAACGGGAAGTCGGTCGATCTCACCGGGCGGCCCGTGCCGACGCCGACCGGACCGATCGTCTGGGGGACTCCCGGCACGAACGGACAGCATGCGTACTATCAGCTCCTACACCAGGGGACGACGATCGTCCCGGCTGATTTCATCGGCTTCGTGCGGCCGAACCATCCCGGGGTGGGCACGGCGGACGGCGCCGGGGTGGACCAGCATGCCCTGCTGCTGGCCAACTTCCTGGCGCAGACGGAGGCCCTCGCGTTCGGCCGGACAGCCGCGGAGGTGGCCGCCGAGGGTGTCGCGCCGGGCCTCGTTGCACATCGGACCTTCCCGGGTAATCGACCCTCGAACACCCTGCTCGCCCAGCAGCTGACTCCGTTCACCCTCGGTCAGCTGATCGCACTGTACGAGCACAAGGTGTTCACCCAGGGTGTCATCTGGGGGATCAACAGTTTCGACCAGTGGGGCGTGGAGCTCGGCAAGGTGCTGGCCGGTCGGATCATTCCGGAATTCGGGTCCGAGCAGGAACCGGAGCTGGGGCATGATAGCTCGACAAACGCTCTGATCAAGCGTCTGCGCGCCGGCTGACGTCCGCCGGGGATCCAGCCAACCGAGGCATGTTACTCTGCGTAACTGATCGGGGGGTGACCCCACGCAGTGACGACATCGGGGGGTGGAAGTCATGCGGGTGGATGCTGGAGCCTTGCGGATGTCCGTGCAGCGGACAGGCGAGGACGTGCTCATCGAACTCGCCGGGGAACTCGACACTGCCGGGCGGCTCCGGTTCCGTGAGCAGATCGGCGAGCATCTCGGCCGGGGCGGGGGGACGGTCACGGTGGATGTCGCGGGCCTGCGCTCGATCGACATCCCGGGGCTCGCCGCTCTGCTCCGCGCCGATCTGCTGCTCCGCCGGGTGCACTCACGTCTGGAGATCCAGGCACCCACGCCGGCGTTCGCCGCGTTGTTGCGGGAGGCCGGTCTCGACGGTCGACTGCGGGTCGGCGGGGGATCCCGCCGCCGCTGACCGCCGCCTCACCTGTCCGCACCCCGCGGGCTGGGAGACGGCTCAGCTGATGAGCGGTGACGTCCGATCGCCCGATGACGCGGGTGCGCTGAGGGTGGCGGGTGCGCTGGGTGACGGTCGTGCACCGGATGGTCCGGAGTCGCCCACCGAGGCGGTGCCGTCCTCGGTGACCAGGGAGAGCAACCCGCGGGAGCCGATCAGACGTTTCTCGATCCCGCCCATCATGAGCATCCCCGCCATCACGAAGAGTGGAAAACCGAGCACCATCAGCAGGACGGGTGGTGTGAGACTCACCGAAAGACCCCCAGGCTGGCTTACGGATCTGATCGGCACCATGGACGCCGTACCGTAGGCGTTACCCTCGGACCTCCGTTGCTCACGTCCCGACCGTCGTCTCACCCGACTCGGGTGTCCACCGGGTTCTCCCCGAGGGGGTCGCCGATTCCGGCCGGGTGGAAGAATAAACCGCAGCTCAGGGGTCTGTTCCGGGATGCGTGTTGTTCCCGGTGTCCGCGGGCTCGTACCCTTCCCCCAATATGTCTGCGCGGCCCGTTCCATTGCCCACTTATAGCGGCCGTCCGTGGGTTCGTGACGCGGACCTGTTTGCGCGTCTCGACCTGCTCTCCGAGCAGGTCGATTTCGCCCTTGCCGAGATAGCCCTGCGGCGGGCCGCCTACCAGCGAGCCTGCGAGGAGGAGGCCGACTGGCAGTGGGCGCCCCTCGGCGTTGAGGTGCTGAGCCGGCCGTCCGTGGCGCAGGCTCTGGCCGGCGAGCTCGCCGCCGTCGAGCGGCTGCGGTTGTGGGCGCAGGAGATGTACTGGTTGCAGGAACAGGCGCGGCTGCGCGGACTGCTGCGCTGAGCGTGCGGGCGCGGGCCGCCCCGCTATCCCGTTCCCGGCGAGGGGCCTCCCGTCCCTGGCGGGGGGTCGTCGAGCGTGCCGAACAGCCGGCGGCCGAGGTTTGCCGCGGCGACGTTGCCCCGGTGCAGATACCGGGTGATGCCAGCTTCCAGGCTCTCGGCGGCGTCGTCCTTGCGGCCGGCCCGGTAGAGCACCTCGGCGCGGGACAGCAGCGCGTGTCCCTGGCCGTCGGTGTCGTCGGTGCGGCTGGCGAGATCGACGGCGGTGTCGGCGAACCGGAGGGCCTCGGCATCGCGGCCGCGCAGCGCCAAGAGCTTCGCGTGGACCCCGCACCATCCGGCCTGGGCCGGTAGCTGGTCGGCGGCGGCGGCGTCCCGACACCGGGTGACGTACTTGCCCGCGTCGTCGACCTTGCCGAGCCGGACGAGAACGTCGGCGAGTGCCGCGGCCCGGTTGGCCAGGAACGCGCGTTCCCCCATCCGGGACAGCTGCCGGCAGCTTCGCCGCAGCTCCCGCTCGGCGACTGCCAGCTCGTCGGCGAGCAGTGCCACCCGGGCCACGACGAACCCGCCATGAAAGGGGTCGACCCGAGGGGCGCGCAGGTCGTGAACGATCTCCTCGGTCGCCTTGAGATGGATCTGCGCGCCCTCCAGATCCCCCGACATGGCAGTGAGGACCGCGAGCTGGGCGAGCACGGCCCGACGCAGAGCCCGGTCGTCGTCAGCGGCGTCGAGGGCCTCGTTTGCCCGGGTGATCCCGACGGCGACTGGCCGGGGCCCCCAGCTCATGAGCATGGTGAGCTCCCGGCGCAGCGACTGCGCGGCCCGGGGCACGCCGGACTCTTCCGCATGCCGGACGGCGTTCTCCATCGCCCGCTCGGCCGCGGCGAACTGCCCGGCCGCCAGGTAGGCGTTGGCCTGGCTGCGGCAGGCGAGCGCCGCGCCGACCTCGTCGCCGGCCTGCACGAAGTTGGTCAGGCACGCCGCGGCTTCGGTCAGCGTCCTGGCGACCAGGCCCTCCGGATCGGTGGAGAACAGCACCCGCAGGTACGCGAGCCGGGCGTGGGCCCGCAGGCCCTCCTCCCCGGCGCGCCGGGCCCGCTCGGTCACCTGGCGCAGGATGCGCTCGGCGTCGGAGAGCCGGCCGAACGAGTACAGCGCCCAGCCGAGGTCGATCTCGGCCCGTAGCCGCAGCGGGTCCGTCTCGGGCAGCAGGGTGATGGCCCGCTTGAGCAGCTGGGCCGCGCCGGTCTCGTCGCCCTGGCGCACCCGGTCCGCCGCCTCGATCAGACAGGTCGCCGCGGATCGGCCCAGCTCGACCGTCTCGGTGTCGCGCTGCCCGATCTCCACCCGGTAACGGAACGCCTGCTCCAGGTGGTAGCCGACCAGTTCGTCGTGCTCACCGGGGCCGCCCTCCAGCCGGGTCTGCAGCCACTGGGCGAACCGCTGGTGCAGATCGGCGCGCTGCCGTTTGGCGGTGGACTGGTAGGCGCAGTCGCGCAGCAGCACGTGCAGGAACCGGAACGCCTCGACGCCGGGCAGGTCGGACCGGTCCGGATGCACCAGTTCCTTGCGGACCAGGCTCAGGCAGTGGGCGGCGACCATCGGCTGTTCGTTCGGGTCCGACAGGTCGATGACGGCGTCGAGGTAGAAGCGTTCCCCCACGATGGCGGCGCGTTCAAGGACCCGCCGTTCGGGCGGGTCGAGCCGGTCGAGCCGGGCCGCGAGCAGGGACGAGATGGTCGGCGGCACCGTCACGTTGCGCAGGCTGCCGGTGGCGATCCACCGGCTGCCCTCCCGGCGCAGCAGGCCGTCGTCGACGAGGGCCGCCACCATCTGCTCGACGAACAGTGGGTTGCCGGCCGCGGAGGTAGTGATCCGGGAGACGAGGGCCGGGTCGAGGTCGTCGGAGCCCATCAGGGTGCGGATCAGGCGCTGGCAGCGTGCCTCGGTCAGCGGCGCCAGCAGCATCGAGGTGGCGTTGAGTTTGCCGCCTCCCCAGTCCCGCCGCTCCTCCAGCAGTTCCGGGCGGGCCAGGCACAGCAGCATGATGAGGGCGTCGCGGGACCAGTCGGCGATGTTCTCCAGCAGGTCGAGCAGGGTCGGCTCGGCCCAGTGCACGTCGTCGAACCACAGGATCAGCGGGCGTCGGGCCGCCAGCGCCTGGAAGAAGGACCGGACGGCCCAGAAGCTCTCCTGCGGACCGAGTTCCGCGCCGCCCAGCCCCACCAGGGGCGCGAGCGCCTCGACGATCTCGGCCGCCTGGGTGACACCGTCGAGCAGTTCCCGCAGCCGACGCCGCCCGTCCGGGGCGCTCTCGTCGGCGGACAGACCGGTGGCCTGGCGCACCATCTCCATCAGCGGCCAGTAGGCGATGCCCTCGCCGTAGGACAGGCAACGCCCGGTGAGCACGGTCGCCCGGTTCGCCATGGCCGCGCAGAACTCGCCGACCATCCGGGACTTGCCGATGCCCGCCGGGCCCAGCACGGTGAACAGGTGGCAGGTGCGTTCCTCGACCACGGCCTCGAAGGCGTCCTGCAGCCGGCGGCGTTCCCGGTTACGCCCGATGACCGGGGCGGTGAAGCCGTGGGTCGGGGCCCGGCTGCCGGGACCCGCGGTCGGGTCGACCAGCCCGATCAATCGGTGCACCCGCAGCGGGTCGCGCTTGCCCTGGACGACCAAGGGGCCGAGCGGGCTCACCGTGACGCTGTGCCGGATGAAGCGGTAGGTGGTGTCCCCGATGAGGATCTCGTCAGGGGGAGCGGCGTGTTCCAGCCGGGAGGCGACGTTCACCGGATCGCCGGTGACGCCACCGCCGGCGACGGTCACCTCGCCGGTGTTGATCCCGATCCGCACCCGCAGTTTCAGGCCCCACTCGCGCTGCAGGTCGGCGTTGAGCGCCTCCATCGCCGCCCGGATGTCGAGGGCGGCGCGACCCGCGCGCAGCGCGTCGTCCTCGTGCAGCACGGGAATGCCGAAGACGGCGAAGACGGCGTCGCCAATGAACTTCTCGACCGACCCGCCGTGGGTGTAGATCACTTCACGGACGGTGGTGAAGAACCGCCACATGACCTGCTGCAGCGGTTCGGAGTCGATTCTCTCGCCGATGTCGGTGGACCCGGTGATGTCCACGAACATGATCGTCACGGTTTTCCGGGCGCCGCTCCCCGGGGTGGGAAGGGGATTCCCACATCCGGAGCAGAAGCGCGCCCGCTCGGGGTTGTCCTCCGCGCAGGTCGGGCACGGCACCATATGCCGGATGGTAGGCCGATCGCGACCCGAGGCGGTGGGGGATGTGCGTACCCGAGTCGCCTGAGGTGACCCGTCCCACGCCGGTGCCACCGTCGAGTCCCGGCCGGGACGGCGCGACCCGGGCGGTTCATCCGCCGACGGCCGGCTTGGCGCGGTCATGACGGCAGCTCCCGCCGCACCGCGAGGAGCGCCGCCACCTGGGCCAACACTCCCCAGCCGACTACTCCCCAGCCGCCCGCGTTCACCTCGACCGCCCCGCAGCCACCAAAGACCACCACGCTGCCGGAGCCAGGGGTGACCAGAGCCAGCAACCAGGGGTGACCAGACCCAGCAGGATGCGCGGCGTCGTTGTCTTGCCGGGGCCGTTCGGCCCCAGAAAACCGGTGATGTTCCCTTCCCGCACCGTGAAACTCACGTCCCGGACGGCGCGCTGGGACCCGTATCGCTTGGCCAGATGGTCTATTTCAACGACGGCGGTGACGAGAGCCTCCCGGCGGAGGTTCGAGCGGGGCAATCTCTACGGTAACCTGTCGCTGTTCCAGATCCACCGGCGGCTGTCACCGCCGGCCGGGTCGCGGTCGCCGGCCGGGAGACCGGTACTTCCCGGGTTCCCCGAACCGCGATCCCCCAAGGAGTTTTCATGGACGCTCTCGCCTGCCTGATGACGCGCCGTACAGCGACCCGGCTCGTCGAACCCGGTCCGACGGCGGAGCAGATTATGATCATACTTAGTGCCGCCACCACGGCGCCGGATCACAAGATGCTGCGGCCCTGGCGCTTCGTGGTCGTGCGGGGCGATGCTCGCGCCACCCTGGCGGCGGCGATCAAGCGGGCCGCCGAGACCGTCGGCGGGTTGCCCGAGCCGGTCATCCGCAAGACCGCCGGCAAGGCCACCCGTTCCCCGGCGCTCATCGCCGTCGTCGCCTCCCACGTCGGTTCGAAGGTTCCGGTCGCCGAGCAGGACGCCTCGGCCGCGGCGGCGGCGCAGAACATCTGCCTGGCCGCGCACGCGCTCGGCGTCGCCTCGGCCTGGAAGTCGGTGCCGATGCAGGGCAGCGCCGAGGTCCGGGAGGCGTTCGGGCTGACGTCGGACGAGGCGCTGGTCGGCTGGGTGGAGCTCGGGACCCAGGCGGGCACCGCGCCGCTGCCGGCGCGGCCCGCCGTTCGGCTGGCCCAGGTCGCGGCGGAGATGGAGGCCGACGGGACGCTGGTTCCCGTGGCGGCGGACGATCGGATCTCCCAGTTCGGGCAAGTGACCACGGTGTGAGCGGCAGGCTACCTAAGCTGGAACGCAGGTCTTGAGATCGGGCGGCCTGGACCGGGGTATGACTCCGGCTCCCGAGGTGCGACGGGAGGTGCGCCGTGTGTGGCGGTCTTCGAGGCCGTGGTCTTCGAGGCCGTGGCCGTCTCGGCCTGAGCGTGGCCGGGGGGCTGCTGCTCGCGCTGGTCGTCGGATGCTCGGATCCGGGGTCGAGCGGGTCCGGCGGCTCGGCCGCCCGGCCGGGCTCGGTGGTCATGCCGAGTGCGTCGTCTCAGGACCCGGGCGGCCCGGGCACGCCCGGGGCCTCCGCCGCGGCTGCGACGCCTGGCGTCTCGCGGGCGCCGGGCCCCTCCGGAACCTCCGCCGCCCCGGATGGTGTCGCGTCACCGCCGGTGCCGACTCCGCAAGCATCCTCCGTCTTCGTCGGAGAGGCCTGTTCCCCCACCGAGGACACCTCGCCCGCGACCGCCGTGAACGGCCTTGTGCTGTTCTGCGCGCCCGTCGGCGGGACCGGCCCGGCCGGCATTGGTCGATGGTCCACGGAGCCACCCGCCCCGGCTCTCGTGACCCGGCCGGATGAGGGCGGGAACTGTGACCCCGAGGACGTCGGGCGCATCGTCCAGGACTCCGCCGGCCGCCCGGTGTCCTGCCTTCGAGACCCGACGGGCACCCTGACCTGGTCCGACATCTCCTGAACCGGGTCACCACGTCACCGAGCCACCGGTGCCGGTGGCGCGGACCGCCGGGCCGTGCCTACCGGGATGATCAGCCGTTGCGGCGGGCCCGGCGGGTGGTGAGGGCCTCGGCGACGGACCAGAGAGCCGGCAGCACCAGGGCTCCGAAGACGGTCGCCCATGCCCACGGATGATCGGCCAGGTATGGCACGACGTCGTCGTGTAGCCAGGGGAAGAGCCGGTCATGGATCACCGGAACGGCACCGGCCGCCGCGAACACCGCGATGAGCCCGGCTCCCACGACCGCCAGTCCTCCGGGCAGGTGCCGCCAGCCGGTCAGTCCGATCATCAGCAGGCCGATCAGGCCGACGACGATCCCCAGGCCGCCGAGGATGCCCGAACCGGTCAGCCCGCCGGCCGTACCGAGGCCGACCATCGCTGTTCCCACCGCGATCGTCATCCGCCGCCGGCCGTGCGTGACATCCCGGATCATCTCGAAGGCGAGACGGGTGACGGCCCGGGCGAGGAAGGCGACCGGTCGCAGGGGCCGTGGCAGCCGGCGGGTCGATGCCGCCCAGGCGACGACCACCGCCACGATCTGGGCCAGGGCGGTCACCAGAATCGGGCCCTGCGCCGCGTCGGTGATGCGTTCGTCCGAGACGCGGCAGGCCTCGAGCACCTCGTCCACCGCTCGCGGGGGCAGCGCGCCGGGCGTGACGGGGACGCCGCTGAGCCCGGGTGGCCGGGGCGGTCGGCGCGCCAGAGCCGAACTGTCGACGCCGACCGGCCGATGGGCACCGGTCCGTCCCGCGGCGACCCTGGCGGCCGCGGCCGCGGCCAGCGAGATGACCTTGGCGCCGCGCGGCTCGTCCAGGTTCGGGGGGCCCGTCGCTTCCGGTGCCGCCGAGGCCCCCGGTCCGGTCGTCGTTCCGGGCCGGGTTGGTTCCGCGGTCAGGGCCCGGTCGACGGCGGCGAGGAAGTCGGCGGTGGGCCGCGGATCGACCCCGGCCTCGTTGTCGCGCCGCACCGCCTCGGCGACCCCCACCAGCTCCTTGGCCGCGATGTCCCGTTGGAGGCCGGCGGCGACCCAGGTCGCCGTGACCGGCAGGTTCGGCGGCACGGGGGCGTCCGGATCGGTCAGAAAGCCAAGCTCGTCGAGTACCTCCCGTGGCGCCGGGCTGCCGGCCACCTCGGTGAGATCGTCGACCAGATCCACCAGCCAGCCCCGGCGGGCCAGCGCCGCGGCACGGGCGTGACCGGCGGGGACGGCGGGGATGGCGGTGTCCCGGCGGATCATGAGCCGGCGTGGATCCAGCATGATCCGGACCAGCCAGCCCGCACCGTCCAGCCGTCCCCACATCCAGTCGTTGGCCCGCCACGAGGACTTCGCGAAGGCGCCGAAGTTTCCCAGCTGCAGGCCTGTGACCTTCTCCTCGGCCAGCGCGCGGGCGGGATCGAGGCGGTTCGGTAGATCCGCGCTGATCTGGACGAGCTCAACCGGTTGATCGAGGACCGCGGCGCCGGTGCTCCGCTCGACCAGGTGCACGGCGATCAGGGCGTCCGCGGGAGTCGACGGGAGGTACCCGACGAAGTCCGCGAGGGTCCGGGCCGCCACCGCCCGGCGCTGGCCGAGACTGAGACCCTCGGGCCTGGTCTCTGGTCCCGCCGGAGGCGGGGCCGCGGGGGACCGCCGGTCCACGAGATCGGTGAGCTCGTCCTGCCCCGCGTCGCCCTCCGGGTCGGTCCGCAACCAGCGGCGGGCCGCCTCGGCGATGACGTCGAGCAGCGGTGCCCCGGCCATCGCACCGAGGGTCTCGCCGACCGTCGTGAAGACGCCGGGTCGCAGGGCCGCGGTGCCCGCAGTGCCTGCGGTGCCGGTGTTCCGGATGGTGGCGCGCGAGGCGCCGTGCACGGCCGCCGCGAGCCGGGCGAGTCGGATCCGGTCCGCCGGCTCGGGGGAGAGGACGTACCCTTCGTTGATCGTGTTGATCAGCAGGCCCTTGGCGGCGTCGAGCGCGGGCCGGCCCAGCCGCCACAGGTCGGCGAGGTCGGCCGTGGTCGGCAGCCGGTCGGGAAGCATCTGGACCACGGCGTTGACCGCGGCGTTCGTCATCCGGACGGGTCCGGCCGCGTCGGTGCGCAGCGCGTCGGTGTCCGGGGGACGGGGCAGGTCGAACCGACCACCGAGGACGCGCAGCAACGCCTCGATCACCGGTGGGGCGGTCTCCTCTGCCAGGCTGCGGCGGTAGGCGTCATAGACGCTCTCGTCCGCTAACCGGGGCCCACCGGCCGGGGCGAGGCGCAGCAGCCGTCGTCGGTTCGCCCGCGTACCGCGTACGGCGCTGTTATGGTCGCGCAGCGTCGCCAGATCTGTACCGATCGACTGGTTCAGCGCCGCGCCGAGCACCTGGAGGAGGGTGGGGATCACCGCGGGCGGTGTGGGCGGCATGGGTGGTGTGGGCGGCACGGGTGGCATGGTCGGTGCCGCCGGATTCATCGGTGCCGCCGGATCCGTCATCGGTACCGGCATCCGCGGCGAGGGCACGACGTAGGCGAGCACGCGACGGACCTGGCGCTCGGCGGGCCGGTCGAAGATGGCCGCCAGCGCCGGTCCGATCGGGCGGTTGACCAGAATCCCGCCGTCCGAGGCGTGGAATCCGCGGGAGGCGTTGACGTAGCGGGCCATGTCCGGGTGCGCGGCATCGACGGCGTGCCCCACCGGCACGTAGGCCGGCTCGAAGGCGCCCGGAAAGGCGGAACTGGCCCGTGCGGCCAGGGCGAGACGGGGGACCGCGCCAGGGTCGGTCAGGTCCTGCGTGCCGAAGGCGAACAGGCCCCGGTGGTCGACGTCGCACATGGTGCCGCCGAGTGAGTCGGCGTGCTCGGCGACCTCGCCGCGCATGATCGTCGTGGTGATGAAGACCGATGTCGGGCGGTCCGCGCCGGCCCGGTTGGGGCGGGCCGTCTCCCCCACCGCTGCCAGGGCGGTGTGCAGCGCGGGCAGCACGGCGGTGTCCCCGTGCAGTAGCGAAGGATACGTCTTTTCGTGGGGGGTGCGCATGAGCGCGTCAAGCGAGCCGAGGGACAGCCACAGGTCCCGCAGCGGGGTGAGATCGGCGTGGTGGGTGTTCGCGTAGCCCAGCATGGCGGCGTTGATGCCACCGGCCGAGGTGCCGGCGAGTACGTCCACACTGACCTCGACGTCGAGGATGGCTGCCAGCCGGGCGTAACGGGCGGCGACGGCAGCGTCCGCTTCGTCGGCCCGGTCACGGTCCGGGCTGGTCGCAAGGTTGATCTCGGTGGCGACCCCGCCCATCCAGACGGCGAGGCTCGCGCCACCGGTCATGACGACCGCGAGCCGTACCTCCTGGGTGGCCGGGTCGCGCATGAGTGGCAAGAGTAGACGTGCCCGGCCTCGGGTCTTCCCCGTTTGTCGGAGAAAAGTTGGATCGCGACGACTTCTTCCCAGCCGCCGCTCTTGTCAACGGGTTACTCGTGAGTAGCATGGGAACAACGTACTCACGAGTAGCTAGCCGGCATCGGCTGATCACGATGTCCGGCGGTCCCGGGAAGGAGCCGTTGATGGGCCACTACCGGAGCAATCTGCGAGACATCGAGTTCAACCTGTTCGAGGTGTTCGGGATCGATCGCACGCTCGGCACCGGTCCCTTCGGGGAGATGGACGCCGAGACCGCGCGCGAGGTGCTGGCCGAGCTCGACCACCTCGCCTCCGGACCCGTTGCCGAGTCCTTCACCGACGCCGACCGTCATCCGCCGACCCTGGATCCGGCGACCGGATCGGTGACCCTGCCGGAGTCGTTCAAGAAGTCCTACCAGGCCGTTCTGGACGGTGAGTGGTGGCGGCTCTACCTTCCGCCGCACCTGGGCGGACTGGGTGCGTCCCCGACCGTCGCGTGGGCGGCCTCGGAGCTGCTGCTCGGAGCGAACCCGGCCATCTTCATGTACATGGCCGGCCCGACGTTCGCAGCGATCCTGCACCGGCTCGGCAACGAATGGCAGCGCCAGCTCGCAGAGTTCGCCATTGAACGGCACTGGGGCGCGACGATGGTGCTCACCGAGCCGGACGCGGGTTCCGACGTCGGGGCCGGTCGTACCAGGGCGATCGAGCAGCCCGACGGCACCTGGCACATCGAGGGCGTGAAGCGGTTCATCACCAATGGGGACTGGGATGTCCCGGAGAACATCATCCATCTCGTGCTCGCCCGGCCGGAGGGGCACGGCCCGGGGACCAAGGGCCTGTCGATGTTCGTGGTGCCGAAGTTCATGCCCGATCCGCGGACCGGCGCGCCCGGCGCCCGCAACGGCGTCTACGTGACGAACATCGAGAAAAAGATGGGCCTGAAGGTCTCCGCCACCTGCGAGCTGCGGTTCGGTGAGCGGGCGCCGGCGGTCGGCTGGCTGGTCGGTGACGTCCACGAGGGCATCGCCCAGATGTTCCAGGTGATCGAGTACGCCCGGATGATGGTGGGCAGCAAGGCCATCGCCACGCTGTCCACCGGATATCTCAACGCGCTCGAGTTCGCCCGCACCCGCGTCCAGGGTGCGGACCTGGCCCGCGCGTCGGACAAGACGGCACCGCGTGTCACGATCATCCATCACCCGGATGTCCGCCGGATGCTGATGATGCAGAAGGTGTATGCGGAGGGCATGCGTTCGCTGATGCTCTACACCGCGACGTTCCAGGACCGGGTTGCGCTGGCCGGCGAGCGGGGGGAGACCGACGAGCTCGCCGAACGCATCAACGACCTGCTGCTCCCGATCGTCAAGGGGGTCGGCTCCGAACGGTCCTACGAGCTGCTCGCCTCTTCACTGCAGATCCTCGGTGGTTCCGGGTACCTGCAGGACTATCCGATCGAGCAGTACATCCGCGATGCCAAGATCGACACTCTCTACGAGGGCACCACGTCGATCCAGGGCCAGGACCTGTTTTTCCGGAAGATCGTCCGGGACCAGGGGCAGGCGCTGACCTCCGTACTGGGCGAGATCCAGACGTTCGTGAAGGGGGAGGCCGGCAACGGCGCGCTGCGGGCGGAGCGGGAGGCGCTGGGGGTGGCTCTCGATGACGTCCAGAGCATGGTGAATTCGCTGGTCGGGTTCCTCACCGGCGCCGCCGAGGATGCCGCCGCGATCTACAAGGTCGGCCTGAATACGACGAGGCTGCTGATGAGCCTCGGCGACCTGATCATCGGATGGCTGCTCCTGCGCGGCGCCGAGGTAGCCCTGCGAACCCAGGATTCTCCGGCATCCGCCGGGGCCCGGTCCGCTCGGGACGCCGCCTTTTACCAGGGCAAGGTGGCCGCCGCGCGCTGGTTCGCGGCCAATGTGCTACCGGAGTTGACGGCGCGCCGGGTATCGCTGGAGTCCACCGGCCTCGGGCTCATGGAACTGCCGGAGGAGGCGTTCTGATGTTGCCGGGGCGGGGTTGCGTTCTTGTCGCGGCAGGGTATATGGGCCGGTATGGGAATCCCGTTGAGTCTTTTACTCTTGGCCCTCGGCGCCATCCTCGCCTTCGCGGTCCGCTCCGAACCGTCCGGGCTCGACATCACGGCCGTGGGCATCATCCTGATGTGCGTGGCTCGGCCTCACCCTGTACCGCGACCAGTGGCGCAGAAAGATCGTCGAAGAGTCGGCCGAGAACGGCGTGCCCGCGCTCATGCCGCTCGATGACGGCATCATCGTCGACCCGTCCGCCCCATTCGAGGCCCCGCACCGGCGCGAGCTGGGACTGGCCCCCGAGGAGGATCGTCGGCTGAACCCCTCACGCCACCCGGAGGCGACCTCCGGTGACGGGCAGCCGGCCATCCACGTGCACGTCGAAGGGGACCACCCCGTGTCGCCTCACTGAACCGTGCTCCTTCACCGGTCCGCCTGCCCACCGCCCGGTCCGGTTCCCAGGGCGGTCCGTGGGGACGGACCAGGGAACCGGACCGGGCGCTCGTCCGCGGGGTCGAGCCGGGATGGTCGGTTCAGGAGGTGCGTAGCGGCGGGAACGCCTGATCGAGCTCGTTGCGCATGTCCCGCTTGAGGATGTCGTCGGCGTCCGAGGAGGACTGACCCTCGAGTAGGAACCGAGCCACTCGTAGGGTGAGGTCGACCCGCTCAGCCAGGTTGAGCGTGCCGGTGAACCGGCCGCTGGAGTTGGCGGAGGTCAGAACCTTGGCGACGAACTCGTCCGCGGCCTGCAGTGCCTCCACTCGCGTCATGGTTCCACCTCTTTGTGCCGGAAGCCGGTCAGAGGCGCAACCGTACCAGGGAGCGGAATCTGGGCTGTTGTGTGCCCCTCTTGCGTGCAGTGTGCCCGTTTGTGGTCAACTGGTGGATCCGATGAGCCGATCAGGACCAGGCGAGTGCCACCGTGGGATCAGTGAGGACGGCACCCACGTCGGCGAGGACCGCGGAGCCCAGCGCGCCGTCGACGATGCGATGGTCGAACGAGAGCGCCAGCTGTACCACCGTACGCACGGTGAGCTGACCCTCGTGCACCCAGGGCATCGGTCGGATCGAGCCCAGGGCGAGGATCGCCGCTTCGCCCGGGTTCAGGATCGGGGTGCCGATGTCGACGCCGAGGACGCCGACGTTGGTGATGGTGATCGTGCCGCCGCGCAGATCCGCGGGGCTGAGCCGGTCCGCCCTCGCCGCGGTGGTGAGGCCGGCCAGGGCGTGAGCCAGTCCGACGACGTCGAGCCGGCCGGCGTCCGGGATGGTGGGCACGACGAGCCCACGCGGGCCCGCCACGGCGATGCCGAGGTTCACCCGGTCGTACACATGTATCTCCGGCCGGCCACCGTTCCCCGGCCGGCCACCGCCCGCGTCCTCGACCCAGGATGAGTTGATCATCGGGTGTCGGCGAACGGCGATGAGCAGGGCTCTGGCGACGAACAGCAATGCGGTGATCTTGATTCCGGTGAACTCCGGCAGCGCCGCGATCCGGTCCCGGGCGGCCATCGTCGCCGTCGCGTCGACGGTGAGGAACTCGGTGACGTGCGGGGCGGCCGAGACGCTGGTGACCATCGCCTGCGCCATCGACCGCCGGATGCCGGTGACAGGCACGTGCCAGGTACGCGTCTCGGTGGAGAAGGTGGCCCCGGCGGGGACAACGCCGATCGGCGGGGCATCGCGCGTGGGCGGCGCCGCGAGGGGCGCGGTACGGGCGGTGGCACGCACTGCGGCCTCGACGTCGGCCCGGCTGATCGTGCCGTCCGGGCCGGTGCCGGCGAGGGAGGCGAGGTCGACGCCGAGGTCACGGGCGAGCTTGCGGACCGGCGGTTTGGCGAGCCCCGGACCAGCTGTGTGCCCCGGACCGGCTGGCATAGGTGGTCGTCGAGGGCGGCGCCGGCGGCTCTCGGCCGTCCTCGGCCCATAACCCACGAGGACTGGGGTGCGCTCGATGCTGCCAGCGTCCCGGGACGTCGGCAGGCTGTTCCCACCCGTCCCGTTCCCACCCGTCCCGTCGGGTTCGGCGTCGGCGGTCTGGATGGTCAGCAGGGGTGCGCCGACCGCGAGGGTTGTTCCCTCGGCGCCGTGGATCTCGGCCAGGATCCCGGCGAACGGGCTGGGGACCTCGACGACCGCCTTCGCGGTCTCGACCTCGACGAGGGGCTGGTTCACCGTGACGGTGTCCCCGACCTGGGCAAGCCACCGGACGATGTCCGCCTCGGTCAGACCTTCGCCGAGGTCAGGGAGCCGGAACTGTCGCTGCGTCACGGTAACCCCAGTCAGATAGCCGGTTGGTCGGTCCTCATGCTTCTCAGGATGCTCAGTACGCGAAGGAACGGTCCACGGCGTCGAGGATGCGGTCGACGTCGGGGAGGTAGTGGTCTTCGAGGCGGGCCGGGGGATACGGGGTGTCGAAACCGGTGACCCGCAGGACCGGCGCCTCCAGGGAGTAAAACGCCTGCTCCGTCACTCGTGCGGCGACCTCGGCCGACACCGAGACGTTGGACGGTGCCTCGTGGACCACGGCCAGCCGGCCGGTCCGGCGTACCGAGTCGAGCACGGGTTCCAGGTCCAGGGGCGAGAGCGTCCGCAGGTCGATGACCTCCAGCGACCGGCTGTCGTCCGCCGCGCTGATCTCGGCGGCGTCGAGGCAGGTCCGCACGGTGGGACCATAGCCGACGAGGGTCGCGTCCGTGCCGGTGCGCACGACCCGGCTGGCGTGCAGTTGGGTGAGCTCGTCCGCGGGCAGTTCGGCGAGGGGGCGCGGGTCGACCACGCCCTTCTCCCAGTACCGCCGTTTCGGTTCGAGGAAGATCACCGGATCGTCGGACCGGATGGCCTGCTGGATCATGTGATGGGCGTCGACCGGGTTCGAGCAGGCGACAACCTTCAGGCCGGCAGTGTGGCAGAAGTACGCCTCCGGCGACTCACTGTGATGCTCGACGGCGCCGATCCCGCCGCCGAAGGGGATGCGGATCGTTACCGGCAGCCGGATCCGGCCGGCCGACCGGTAGTGCAGCTTCGCGAGTTGGCTGACGATCTGGTCGAACGCGGGGTAGACGAACCCATCGAACTGGATCTCACAGACCGGCCGGTAACCGCGCATGGCCAGCCCGATCGCCGTGCCGACGATCGCCGACTCGGCCAGCGGGGTGTCGATGACCCTGGCCTCGCCGAATTCCTGTTGCAGCCCGTCGGTCACCCGGAAGACCCCGCCGAGCTTGCCGACGTCCTCCCCCATGATCAGAACCTTGGGATCGGCGGCCATCGCCGAACGCAGCCCGAGGTTCAACGCCTTGGCCATGGTGACCGGGGCGCGGGCGACCCGCTCACCGACCTCGTCGGAGCGTTGCTCCCCGGCAACGACAGCCCCGCTGGTCACCGGTTTCCCCTCGAGCACGCCCATCTCGTCCTCCACGCCGGGCCCCTCCACGTCGAACATGGCCGCCAACTCCGATCGCTGGGCCGTCACGAGTTCATTCTCAGCCACCTGCACATGATCGAACAGGCTGGTCGGGATCGGATCCGGCAGCGCGACGCACTGCGCGCGCAGCTCGTGCGCGAAGGCGTCCACCTCGATGGCCAGCTGCCGCAGACTCTCCTCGGTGAGCAGGCCCCGCGCTGTCAGGTGGGCGCGCATCCGGTCCAACGGATCACGCCGACGCCACATGCCCAGTTCACTCTCCGGACGGTAGCGGCTGGGATCGTCTGCCGTGGTGTGCGGATTCATCCGGTAGGTCACGGCCTCCACCAGCACCGGGCCACGCCCGGCACGCGCGGTCGCCAGGGCCCACCGGGTCACCGCGAGACACGCCAGCACGTCGTTGCCGTCCACCCGCACGCCCGGGAAGCCGAAGCCGGCGGCCCGGTGGACGATCTCGATTCGGCTCTGGCGCCGAGCGGGCGCTGAGATGGCCCACTGGTTGTTCTGGCAGAAGAACACCAGCGGAGGCGCGAACACGCTCGCCCATCCGAACGCCTCGCTGACGTCGCCCTCGCTCGACGCCCCGTCACCGAAGTACGCAATGGCCGCGTCGTCGGTGCCGTCCCGGGCGATTCCCATCGCGTAGCCGGTGGCGTGCAGCGCCTGCGAGCCCACGACGATCGAGTAGAGGGCGCATCCGTGAGTGTCCGGATCCCAGCCACCGAGCGTCGTGCCGCGATAGATCGCCAGGATTTCCCTCGGCCTGACTCCCCGGCACCAGGCCACCCCGTGTTCCCGGTACGACGGGAACGCCATGTCGCCAGGCCTCAGCGCCCGGCCGGATCCGACTTGGGCCGCCTCCTGGCCCCGCAGGCTTGCCCACAGCCCCAGCTCGCCCTGGCGCTGCAGGCTGGTCGCCTCTTCGTCGAACCGGCGGATGAACACCATGTCCCGATACAGCCCATACAGGTCGTCGTCGATCAGATCGGCGATCTGGGCGGCCAGATCGGCGGCTGTCCGGGGCGGGTCCGCTCCCGCGGCGCCCGCCCCGCCGGCGCGGGCTCTGGAGGGATCGGGCCCCGGCGCATCGGGCCCGGCTGCCGTCGTCGTGGACGCGGTGGTGATCCGGTGGCCGGCCGGGGTGAGCAGCTGCATGAGCTCCGTCACGCTCGCCAACGATAGACCTTGGACGGACAGTGGCAACCGGATCCGGCGGTCCCGCCGTGACGAGTGACCATCGCTCCTGCTCGGTACGGTTGCGCGGTGACGAGTGCGCAGCACATGACCCGCCCGCCGGCCCGGCGTGAGATCGGCAAGGTGGGGATCTGGAGTGGCCAGTTCGACTTCTCCCCGGCCGCGGTCGTCCGGGAGGCGATCGCAGAACTCGACGATCTCGGTTATCCGACGTTGTGGACCGGTGAGGTCAAGGGGCGCGAGGTGTTGGTCACCGCCGCTCTGGCGCTCGAGGCCACCTCCCGGATGACGATCGCGACCGGGATCGCGCAGATCCTCGCCCGTAACCCGCTCACCATGACCGCTGGTCAGCTGGCCCTCGCCGAGGCGTACCCGGACCGGTTCCTGCTCGGACTCGGGGTGTCCCACGCCGAGCTGATGCACATCCGGGGCGCCTCCTACACGCGCCCACTCGCCCAGATGGCGGCGTACCTCGACGAGATGGACCGGATGGCGGTCGAGCAGTACCGGGCCGTGCCACCGCCCGGTGTCCCGCCACGGGTGCTCGCCGCGCTCGGTCCGAAGATGCTCGGCCTCGCCCGGGACCGGGCCGACGGCGCCCACACCTATTTTGTGCCACCCGAGCACACCGCTGCCGCCCGGGACATCCTCGGGCCCGACAAGCTGCTCGTCCCCGAGCAGGCGTTCGTCCTGCACACCGATCCGGAACAGGCCCGTGAGCTCGCCTGCCGGCACACCGGGTCCTATCTTCGGCTGCCGAACTACACGGCGAACCTGCGGCGTTTCGGGTTCGACGACGACGATCTCGCCGGCTCGGGCTCGGACCGCCTGGTCGACACGATCGTCCCCTGGGGGGACGCGGACGTTCTGCTCGGGCGGATCAAGGAGCATCTCGACGCCGGGGCCGATCAGGTAGCCGTGCAGGTGCTTGACTTCGACCGCCGTGGGCTGCCGCGTCGGCAGTGGCGCGAACTGGCACCGGTGCTGTCGGCACTCTGACGTCGGACGGACCGCGGCGGTCGAGCTCGGGATCATGGGAACGGCCGGGACGCGGCCGGTTTGCGAGTGGCTCGTCGTAGCGTGGTCGTCACGGAGGGGGGAGCCTGGCGTGGAGCGGGGTGCAGCCAGCCGGCGTGCTCGGTGCGTTCGGTGCAGAGGAGGGCGCACGGCCGTCGCCGGTGGCGTCGCCGTCATCGTCGGGTTCATGTTCGTCGCCTGTGCCGTGCCCTACGGCGAGGACCGTCCGAGGCCGACGCCGCACGCCGACGGTGCCTCCGCCACCACCGGTCCCCCGGCCGGGGCCACTGCGGCCACCGCGGGAGCCGCACCCGTCGGTGACGGCCTGCGGCGGCCGACGGGGCAGCCGGTCACCATCGCCTTCGGCGGCGACATCCACTTCGAGGGTGCTCCCGGTCAGCGGCTCGCCGCCGATCCGCGGACGGCCATCGGACCCATGTCGGCGGCCCTGACCGCGGCCGATCTCGCGATCGCGAACCTGGAGACGGCGGTGACGGACCGTGGCGCCGCAGCCCAGAAGGCGTATGTGTTCCGGGCTTCGCCCACCGCGTTCACCGCGGTACGGGCGGCCGGCATCGACGTCGTCACGATGGCCAACAACCATGGCATGGACTACGGCATCGAAGGCCTGCAGGATTCGCTGCGTTACGCCCGGGATGCGCACTTTCCGCTCGTCGGCATCGGCGTGGACGACACCGCCGCGTACGCCCCGTACATGACGACGGTCAAGGGGCAGCGTATCGCCGTCCTCGGGGCCACCCAGGTGCTCGACGACGAGTTGATCGCGGCCTGGACGGCGGGTCCGAACAAACCCGGCCTGGCATCGGCAAAGGAGGTCGATCGGCTGGTGCGAGCCGCGCGGGCCGAGGCGGACACGGTCATCGTCTTCCTGCACTGGGGGACTGAACAGCAGCAGTGCCCCAACGAGGCACAGCGCGCCCTGCTCCCCCGGCTGGCGGCCGCGGGCGCGGACGTCGTCATCGGGAGCCACGCCCACGT
Source organism: Frankia sp. CcWB3 (assembly GCF_977927595.1). Classification (NCBI taxonomy): domain Bacteria; kingdom Bacillati; phylum Actinomycetota; class Actinomycetes; order Frankiales; family Frankiaceae; genus Frankia; species Frankia sp. CcWB3. The sequence goes on along the minus strand of NZ_CDWRCK010000016.1, from coordinate 9,151 downwards.
TCTGCTGGGCGCCAGATGGGCCTCCGACGGAGTGTACGTCGGCTACGGGTTGAGGAACTTTGTGTTCTATTCCTCCGGCGCCGGCCGGAACACCGAGTCCGGGGTGCTGGAACTGACCGTCGCTGGCCGGGCGGTCATGGCCGCTGCCTGGCTACCCGCCCGGATCGTGGGGGGCACCCCCCAGCCGGTGACCGGTGCCGCGGGAGCCCGGGCCCTGGCGGACTGGAACGCCCTGCGCGCCTGCACCGGCCTCTCGGCGACGGCACCCTGACCGACGGCTGCGCGCACTGTGCCCCGCGGTGCGTCCCCTGCTCCGCCGGGAACCTCGCTCAGGTGGCCGGTCGGGCCACGCAGGTGGCACAGGTGCCGTAGATCTCCACAGTGTGCACGACGTCGACGAATCCCTCGGCGTTGGCAACCTTGGCGGTCCACGCCTCGATCTCCGGTCCCGCGATCTCCACCGTCCGGCCGCAGGAGCGGCAGACGAGGTGATGGTGATGGTCGTCAGAGGCGCAGCGCCGGTAGACGGTCTCACCGTCGTCCCGGCGGATCATGTCGACCTCGCCGCGGTCGGCCAGCACCTGCAGATGGCGGTACACCGTCGTGAGCCCGACCGCGGCGCCCTGCGCCCGTAGCCGGGCGTGCAGATCCTGGGCGCTGGTGAAGGCGTCGGTCTCGGCAAGCGCGGCGGAGACGGCGTCGCCCTGCCGGGTGGCACGCACGGCCGTCCCCCGGCTCGGCGCCGGACGGCGCTCTGCCGTCTCATCCCGCTGGTTGCGGGGGTCGCGGGCCGGCCGGCCCGTGCCGGCCGACCTGGTGTCGTTCCCCGCGGTGCTCACGTCGCTCCCTTCGCTGCCGTTCAGTCTGTCTGGTCGGTTCAGTCTGTTGCCGGTGTCGCCCTTACCGTCCGTGCCTCTCATCCCGACTGTGCCGTCCGTCCCGCCCGGGGCGTGCACCAGCCGTGGGGTCGGCTCGGACCCGTGAGCTTCTTGGGGTGTACGGGCCACGTTCTCACTTTCTCATCTCCTCGCCGCGCTGGGCGTGCCTGGCGACGGGAATGGGCACGCGTCCGTTGAACATTATTGACAATGGTTTTCATCCCGGATGTGCTGGGCGGAGGTGTGAATGCGCTTGCGACCTGATCGCAGGAAAGTCCTGAGGTAACTCGCTGCCACCCGTTGCCATTCCCGAGCTCGTGGCGGCGATCCGCTGACGGCCGCACGCTGACGGCCGCACCCACCGGTGATCTGCGACGCTCCGAGGCATAACCTTCGCCCAGAGCAGATCCAGGGCGGAGGGATGCATGGCGGGGCGTAGCGGCCGACCTGGGTGGTTGCGGGAACCGGATCCGCTCCAGAACCCCCTCGGTAGTCGGCTCGCCATTCTCGGCGCGATCGTGCTGGTGATTGGCGGGGGAGCGGCGACCCTGACAGGCGGTGCGGACTCGGCGTCCGGGCTGCCCGCGTCGACCACCGGCGGCTCTGCATCCACCGCGAACGGCTCTGCATCCACTGCGAATGACTCTGCCGAGCTGGCCTCCTGGTACCACGGCAGCGAGGGTCTGCGGACCCGGGTCGCCACGGACGTCGCGGCGGCCCGAGCGTATCTGGCCGCCCAGGACGGCGCTTCCCTGCGGCCCGTCTGCGTCTCCCTCGGCACCGACACGCAGGCGGCGCTGACCGCGCCGGTGCCGCCGACCGCGGCCGCGCAGGCGCGGTTCGATGCCGGCGGCAGGGACTATGCCGCCGCTGCGGCGTCCTGCGGGCAGCTCTTCGACGGCACCCGGATCCAGGTCGGCGTGCTGCAGCAGCGCATCGCGTCGTCGTTGGCGGACGGTGACCGGGAATGGGGGGCGCTGGCCGCTCTCATCGGACAGCCGATGGCGACTGCGAGTCCCCCCGCGGCGTCGGGGCGCAGCGGGTGAGGCCGTGCAGGGTGCCGGTGAGCGGAAAGGTCCGGATCTCTTGCTCACACCATCCGGCCTGCCGCAGGGACGCGAGTTCGGCGGCCGTGCCCCGGAGGTCGTAGGCGAGGATGAACAGCAGGATCCGGTCCGGCGGTTGCGGGCGGCTGCGGATCGCGCCGTCCGCGCCGTCCTTCCCGATCACGCTCAGGAAGGTTGTCGCCGATCGGGGTACCCGGGGCCCGATCGGCGGTCCCCCGGGCGATGCGTCGTCGCTGAGGTCCATGGCGTAGAGCTAGCCCGCTCGCGCCAGTCGGCCGCCGACGATGACGAGATCGCCCGCCCGATACTCGGCGCGGGCGGCGATCGTCGCGTCGACCATGGCCTCGATCGGACGGGGATCGTGGCGTTCGTCCCACAGCGTGATGGTCCCGCCGACCGCGCAGACCGGCATCACCGCCAGCGCGATCAGGCCGACGGCCGCGGGAAGCCGCGCCGGCCCGACCGGCCTGGCTGCCTGGGCCGTGCGGGCCAGGCGGGCCGTGCGGGCCAGGTCTGCAACGCCGACCGCGACGATGATGGTGAGCAACGGAACCAGAAACAGATTGGTCCGACAGGCCCCGAAGGGCCAGTAGCGTCCGGCGCTGGCCGCGAGCTGGAGCAGTTCGGCGCCGATCAAGGCGACGATAAGGATCATCCCGTCGGGGCGTCGGCGCAGTACCCGGACTCCGAGCGCCAGCGCAACCGCCGTGGCCGTCCCGACGAGCAGCGTCGGGAGGCGATGCCCCTCGAGGAGGGAGTGCACCAGATTGGGGTCATAACGGTCGATCCCGGGCGGAGCGCCACCGAGAATCGCGCCGGTCTGTTCGAGCGTGAACCGCAGGCCGCCAAGGATCCCTCGATCGGCGAGGAAGTGATCGTCCCAGAAATGGCTCGCCCGTTGACTGGACTGGCGCGCCACAAAGATCATCATGTGGGCGCCGGCCAGGAGGAGGGCGGGGCCCACCCGTCCGGCGGTGCGTACCACGGTGCGTCGGGGCACCGCGCGGACCAGGTCGTAGCCAGCGAGGGGAACCAGCAGAAACACCGCGGGCAGCGACAGCAGCGCCAGCGCCCCGGCCGCGGTCCGGCGTGGGAGCGTGGCCTGTCCTATCCACAGCGCGATCACCGCGAAGGTGACCACCGCATCGAGGACGTAGGGCTTGAGCTGTGTGCCGGTGTCGACGACGGTGCCGGCGAGGGCGGCCGTCACCGCGGCGGCCACGGCCGGCACCCGGCCGGTGAACCGCCGCGCGAGCAGGAAGCCGCCCGCAGCGAGCAGCGGTAGCCAGATTCCCGCTCCGACGAGCCGGAGCGACCAACTGTGCCAGCCGAGGATGGTCCCGGTCAGTCGGGTCAGCGCCAGTGAGCCGACCGAGGACGGGGTGTTGGCCGCCGTCAGTTCCGACCAGAACGTCGGCCACGGTTCCCCCGCGAAGTGCGGGCGCCACAGCTCGTCGTACCAGAGCGGACGATCTATCCGGGCTCGCAGCGCGATCTGCGCCCCGATCGTGGCGGCGACCAGCAGACCCACGAGCAGGACGTCGCCACGCCGTTTTTCCACAGATTGTCCACAGGGCGTTGGTGTCCTGTGGACAACCTCCCCGATGGTGTCGATTGCTCCGTCAGTTCTGTCACTGGGAGGGGTTCTGTCGCTGGGAGGGGTGTTTGTAGGAGGCCAGGAAGCGATCGATCCGGCCGATGGCGTCCGTGAGATCGTCCACCGCGGGCAGGGCCACGATCCGGACATGGTCGGGATGCGGCCAGTTGAAGCCGCTGCCCTGGACGAGCAGGATCTTCTCGGCCAACAGCAGATCGAGGACGAACCGCTCGTCGTCCCGGATCGGGTAGACGGCGGGGTCCAGTCGGGGGAAGGCGTACAGCGCCCCCCGCGGCGGGACGCACGACACCCCGGGGATGTCGTTGAGGAGCTTCACGACCGTGTCTCGTTGTTCGCGCAGCCGGCCGCCGGGCAAGACGAGGTCCCCGGCGCCGCCGTCCTCCGTGAGGGCGGCGACCGTGGCGAACTGCCCGGGCGCGTTGGCGCACAGGCGCATGTTCGCGAGGATGTTCACTCCCTCGATGTAGCTCGAGGCGTGGCCGCGCGGACCGGACATCACCATCCACCCGGCCCGGAACCCGGCTAGCCGATAGGACTTCGACAGCCCGTTGAAGGTCATGCAGACCAAGTCCGGCGCGAGCGCCGCGGTCGCGATGTGCTCGGCGTCGTCGTAGAGGATCCGGTCGTAGATCTCATCGGACAGCAGCATCAGGTGGTGGCGGCGGGCGACCTCGACGATGTTCTCCAGCACCTGCCGGTCGTAGACGGCACCAGTCGGGTTATTTGGGTTGATGACGACGATCGCTCGTGTCCGCGGGGTGACCTTGGCGGCGATGTCGTCGGGGTCGGGCGCCCAGCCAGCGGACTCGTCGCAGAGGTAGTGCACGGGCCGGCCGCCGCACAGGCTGACCACGGCCGTCCACAGTGGATAGTCGGGCGCGGGGAGCAGCACCTCGTCGCCGTTGTTGAGCAACGCCTGCAACGACATCATGATCAGTTCGGAGACGCCGTTGCCGAGGTAGACCCCGCCGGGGTCGAGGCCGGTGACCCCCTTACGGAGGTGATAGCGCACGACCGCTTCCCGGGCGGCGAGCAGTCCCTTGGAGTCGCTGTAACCCTGTGCATCCGCAAGGTTTGCCACGACGGCCTCGAGTACCTCCGGCGGTGCGGAGAAGCCGAACGGCGCGGGATTGCCGATGTTCAGCTTGAGGATGCGCGAACCCGCAGCTTCCAGCCGGGTCGCTTCGTCGAGGACAGGCCCGCGGACGTCGTAGCAGACGTCGGCGAGCTTGTCGGACTGGGTGAACTCCATCTACCCAGAGTAGGTGGGCTGTCCAGCGGATTTTCTGCCGGCCGGCGGCGTGCCGGCGAGTTCACCCCGAGGGAGTGGCTCCGAGGCTCAGCCACCTTCGTAGATGATCGTTACTCGACGGTTGCGTGCTCATCCGGCCGGATCGGCTGATCCGTGCCCGGTCGCCGAGAGCCGTGCCGCTCCTTGGCACGAAGGTCGACTGATTATGGACGTCGTCCTGTGTTTCGGGTCCAGTCCACTCACCTGCACTCCGGCAATCTTGTCACCGGTCGCATCAGGTGGGATCAGGTGAATACGTACTGATCAGATCCGGTTCGGCAAGCGCATACGTGGTGAGGTCGATGCGTCGACCGGCGTCTGGAGGCAGGCAGAGCACGACGTCGTCCATGGAAGCTCCTCGATATAAGGTTAGGCTTACCTAAACATGCCTTGCTGCGAGATCAAGAGAAGGGGTGCCAGCTGCGGGCATCTGACCTGCAGCCGTGGTCCGGGTGTCCACGCGGCTCGATGCTGCGGGGCCACCGGGGTCTTATAGGGGGGGCGAGGATTCTAGGCTGTCGTGGTCGGAGAATGTCTCGCCCTCGAGGAGGAGGTGCCGGTGATCTTCAGATTGGTCGGAGACGGTCGCCCGTACCCCGAGCACGGCCTTGGCCAGCGGGACTGGGCGGCCATTCCCCCTCGCCAGGTTCGGCTCGACCAGCTCGTTACCACCAAGCGGGTGCTCGCACTCGATGTTCTTCTCGATGAGGACTCGACCTTCTACGGTGACCTCTTCCCTCACGTCGTCGAGTGGGGCGGAGCTCTCTACCTGGAGGATGGCCTGCATCGTGCTGTACGGGCCGCGCTGCAGCAGCGCACGTCCATACACGCCCGCGTCTACGTTCTGACCGGCCCGGCCCTGACCGGTCCGGCTCAGTCGTCGGCGGCGCGGTAGATGACGAAGACGTCCTTGCCAACCCTGGCGAAGAGGTAGCGTGGACAGTCTGATGTCGGACGGTACGCCATGATCGGGCGGAACACCGGCGACCGCCTGACTTCCTTGAGGCTGCCACCTGCCATCTGGCGTGCACGGCTTCCTGTGATGTCCAGCTCGTCTGAACGCTTGTACCATCCGCCGCAGTAGCGGATCTCGTCCGGTCGTGATGTCCACGCGGGGGTGTGGAAGAACCACATCAGATACACCGTCCGCATCAGCAGCACAAGCAGCAGGATGATGAACAGGGCTCGGATGAAGTTCCCAGCTCGTCCGGGCGCGAGGATGGGGCTCACAAGGTTAGGAGCCTACGGGCATCCCGTTCGTAGCTGAGCATCGGCTCTCGTGTCCCCCCACATCGGGTCGCGGTACGCCGAGGCAGACAGTTGGATCATTTCCATACCCCCTAGGGGTAAACCAGGCTACTTGTCTTGTCGGGACGGTCTCAGCTGGCGCGGTTGAGGGACTATCGCCGAGGAGCTCCAACAGATCCAGACCCGGATGCAGCCGCGGTGCCTGCTGCGTCAGCGTTCCGTCACGATGGCGGGCGACAATCGAACCGTCGCGTCCGCGCTGCAGAACAATCCGCCTTTCATGAATAGTCCGATGATGAAGGGAACAGATCAGAACGAGATTGTCAAGATCTGCGTTTCCGCCTTCGGATGCCCATTCCTTCATGTGATGTATCTGGAGCCAGCGGGTATGATGGCAACCCGGATACTGGCATACTCCTCGGTCGCGCGCATAAATTGCTAGCCGCAATCTCGTGGTCGGGTTTCGGCGGGTGCGACCCAGCGTGAGAGGGTTTCCCTTGGAGTCTATAATAAGTGTCCGAAGGAGGCTGTCGCAAGACAGTCTTCGAACGACGTTCGGTAGAACAGGGATGTGGTCCTTCACGTCACACCTTCGGGTATTCAGCCCATGCCCTTCTTCATGTTGCTGGAGGGGGGATCCCTTGTTTTCTTGGCTTGAACCGATGAGTGTATCAATATCTATGTGGACATTTATCGCGTGAGATGTCGAGCTCATCAGCGTGGGAGCGCCAGTAGAGAGGAAAGATTCGGACATGGCCGTCAAGGCATCGGCTTTCATCTCAGGACCTGCGTGTGTTATCGAGGTATTATTGATCAAGCCCTCGGCATTGGATGTCATGGAAGAATCTTCCCGGTCGGCGTCTCGGGAGTCGTGCAGGCTTGACATGGCCATGACGAGAGCGCTCTCAATGATCGCACCACGGGTTGGATCGAGGCGGACGGACAGTGAAAATGTTCCATCTTCGTTCCACCGCCAGTCGGGTAGCCGGCGGGAATCGCACCCGCCGGCTACC